>NZ_JBHVXZ010000025.1:0-100966 GCF_042881395.1 Amycolatopsis sp. NPDC058278
GTGTGGGGCGGGCTGTGTGGGGCGGGCTGTGTGGGGCGGGCTGTGTGGGGCGGGCTGTGTGGGGCGGGCTGTGTGGGGCGGGCTGTGTGGGGCGGCCCAGCACGCCCCCGAAAAGCAGCCCCCGGCCTGGTCACGACCCCCGCCACCGCCGCTGAAGCCACCCTCCCTGGACCGGCCGGAGCCCGGCGCGGCAGGATCAAGCCCCGGACGTGACGTGTGGAGGAGGAGATCGTGGCCCGGCGTGAGAAGGGCGGCTTCTGGGTGGGGCTCGCCGCCGTACTGTTCTACCCGCTCACCGCCATCGGGCGGCGGGTCTACGTCGGGGCCGAAAAGATCCCGCGGCAGGGGCCCGCCCTGCTCGTCATGAACCACATCTCGCACTTCGACCCCGCCGTCGACGCCGTCTTCGTGCACCGGCAGAAGCGCGTCCCGCGATTCCTCTTCAAGGAGAGCCTGACGCGCGCGCCGATCCTCGGCCCGATCGTCTCCGGGTCGGGGCAGATCCCCGTCTCGCGGGGGTCGGCCGCCGCCGGGGACAGTCTCAAGGCCGCCCACGAAGCCCTCGAACAGGGCAAGGTCGTCGTCATCTACCCCGAAGGCACCATCACCAAGGATCCCGCCGGCTGGCCGAAGGAGTCCTTCACCGGCGCCGCGCGGCTCGCGCTGCAGAACGACGTTCCCATCATCCCCATCGCCCGGTGGGGCACCAGCCAGATCTTCGACGGCTACACGAAGAAGTTCACGCCGTTCCCGCGCAAGACGATCACCCACTACGTCGGCGACCCGATCGACCTGTCCGCCTACCGCGGCGGCAACACCCGCAGCGCGACGAAGCTGCGCGAAGTCACCAAGGTCATGATGGACGAGGTGACCCGGCTCCTCGCCGAGATCCGGCACGAGGAACCGCCGTCGGCGAAGCCGGGTGATCCCGCCTGATGCGCGCCGACGTGCAGCGGGTCACCGTGCTCGGGGCCGGCTCCTGGGGTACCGCCTTCGCCAAGGTGCTCGGCGATGCCGGCCGGGACGTCACGATGTGGGCGCGCCGCGAACAGGTCGCCGAGGACATCCGGGAACGGCACACCAACAGCGCCTACCTGCCCGGCGTGGCCCTGCCCGGGAACATCACCGCCACCAGCGACCCGGCGAAGGCCCTGCACGACGCCGAAGCCGTCGTCCTCGCCGTGCCCAGCCAGAGCCTGCGGGCGAACCTGACGGCGTGGCGCGACCTGCTGCCGCGCGACGCGATCCTCGTCAGCCTCGCCAAGGGCGTCGAGCTCGGCACGCTGAAGCGGATGAGCGAGGTGATCGGCGAAATCGTCAACGTCACCGCCGCCGAGGTCGTCGTCGTCACCGGGCCGAACCTCGCCAAGGAGATCGCCGCCGGGCAGCCGTCCGCCTCCGTGCTGGCCTGCGCCGACCACGAACGCGCCGTCGCGATCCAGCGCGCCTGCGCCAACTCCTACTTCCGCCCGTACACGAACACCGACGTCGTCGGCTGCGAGCTCGGCGGGGCCTGCAAGAACGTGATCGCGCTCAGCACCGGGATGGCCGCGGGGCTGGGCCTCGGCACCAACACGATGGCGACGCTCATCACCCGCGGGCTGGCCGAGATGGCCCGGCTCGGCGCGAAACTGGGCGCCGACCCGCTCACCTTCGCCGGGCTCGCCGGCGTCGGCGACCTGGTCGCCACCTGCTCGTCGCCGCTTTCGCGCAACCGCACCTTCGGCGAGCGCCTCGGCCGCGGCGAGACGCTCGAACAGGCGCAGGCGGCGGCCGGCGGGCAGGTCGCCGAGGGCGTCATGTCGTGCTCGTCGATCCGCGCGCTGGCCCAGAGCGTCGGCGTCGACATGCCGATCACCGACGCCATGCACCGCGTCTGCCACGAGGGCGTCGACCCCCGCCAGGCCGGCGCGGAGCTGCTGGGGCGGTCCCAGAAGCACGAGTGGTCGTGATCTCCCGGCAGGTGAGACGTCTTGACCGGGCGGGAAGCGGCTGGGACTCTGGTCGCATGTTCGCGCACACCATGTCCGGGTCGTGGGGCCGCATCGGCCTCCGCTCGAGCGTGCGCGCGTGTCGCTGTTGTCGGTGAACCCAGCCCCGGCCCAGCTCGACACCCTTTTCTTCCCGTGAGGACCCGCATGTTCGCCGTTCCGGACAACACCCTGCTGCGACCCGAAAACCCCGCGCTGCGCCACCCGGTGCGCGTCGCCCTCGAGGTCGCCGCCGACCGCGACCGCTGGCGACACCTGCTGCGCTACGACCCCGACGAGCGCTTCGCGACGCTCGTGTCGAAGGACGAGCAGCAGGAGGTGTGGCTGATGAGCTGGCTGCCCGGCCAGCGCACCGACCTGCACGACCACGCGTTCGCCAGCGGCGCGTTCACCGTGGTCGGCGGCCACCTGACCGAGGCCGTGGCGCGCCGGGCGCCGGACGGCCGCGCGGTCACCGAGCTGCACGCCCTGTCCGCGGGGCAGTCGCGGGTGTTCGGGCCCGGGTACGTGCACGAAGTCCGCAACGACGGCCCGGACCCGGCGATCTCCGTCCACGTCTACCGCGACGCGGGCCGCGCGATGCGCCCGTACCACCTCGACCCGGTGGACGGCCCGATCCCGGACTGAGCCCCTCAGTCCAGGTCGCCGCGCAGGCGGAACCCGCGCTCGATCCCCTCGCGGTCCGCCCCGGACGCCAGCAGCGCGTGCAGCAGGATCCGGGATTTCCGCGCGTCCAGCCAGCCCGCCATCGTCGCGCCCATCGCGATCAGGCTGGACTCCGAGCCGTGGAAGCCGTACGTCGCCCGCAGCGTCGGGCCCGCGCCGGTCCGCGAAGCGACGACCACCGGCAGCGACGGCACCAGCCGCGCGATCACCTCGGCCGTGCCGGACGAGACGTGCCCCACGCCCGTCGCGGCGATCACCACCCCGCGCACGCCCGGCTGGGAAGCCACGTGCGCCAGCACCGCTCCCGAGTCGTCGAGACCGGCTTCCACCACCGGGACCAGGCCGCCGAAGTCGGCACCCTCGAGGGAAGGCGGCCGGGGCGGCGACGGGTGGAAGTAGTGCACGGCGTCCTCGACGACCATGCCCAGCGGCCCCGCCGGCGCCGACGAGAAGGCCTCGAGGTGGCTCGAATGCGCCTTCCGCACCCAGCGCGCCGCGTGGACGTCGTCGTTGAGCGTGACGAGCACGCCCCGGCCGCGGCTGCGCGGATCGGCCGCGACGGTGAGCGCGTTGCGCAGGTTCGCCGGGCCGTCCGGGCTGAACAGGCCGGCGTTGCGCATCGCCCCGGTGACCACCACCGGGACGTCCGACGGCCAGTGCAGGTCCAGGAAGTACGCGGTTTCCTCGAGCGTGTCGGTGCCCTGGACGACGACGAACCCGTCGGCGTCCTGGCGCAGGCCCCATTCGCGGCACCGCAGCAGGGTCGCGAAGTCGAGCGACGCGCTGCCGATCCCGGCGAGGGTTTCCGCCAGGACGTCCATCGGCAGGTCGCCGAGCCCGCCGAGCAGCTCGGCGGCACCGAACCGCGGAAAGGCGCCGCCACCGCCGTCGACCGGGGCCATCGAGATGGTGCCGCCCAGCGTGGCGACGGCGATCAGGGGACGGACCATGCCGCCACCCTATTCAGCCGCTCACGGCCCGCCGGCGCGGTGCGTCCGTCACGGCGTCGCCGCGCGCTCGGCGGCGCTCCTCAGCACGCAGAACTCGTTGCCCTCCGGGTCGGCGAGCACCGCCCAGCCCGTGCCGTCCGGGTTGCGCAGGTCGTTCACCAGGGTTGCGCCGAGGCCGAGGAGCCGCGAGACCTCCTCGTCGCGCGGGATGTCCGGCTGCAGGCAGAGGTGCAGGCGGTTCTTCACCGTCTTCGGCTCCGGGACGCGCAGGAAGAGCAACGCCGTGTCGTCGTTCAGCTGGAAGCCGACCTCGTCGTTACCCGGCTGGTCTTCTTCCGGGATCGGTTTCCCGGTGACTTCGCTCCAGAACTCGCACAGCGTGTACGGGTCGGCGCAGTCGACGGACACGTTCAGCACGGACGACGGCATGGCACTCCTCGAAGACGGATGCTGCCGAGTCTGGCGCAGCCATCCGGCGAGGGCGAACCGATTACGACGCCAGCGCCAGCCCCGACGTCCGGTGCACCTGACGGTCCGCGTCGACGATGAGGATCTCGCAGTCCGGGCGGTCGGCCGCCCAGGTGATGCCCTCGGTGCCCATCGCGAACGCCGCCGTGGCCAGCGCGTCCGCCGTCACCAGGTCGCCGGCCACCACGGTGACGCTCATCAAGCCCGTCGCCGGGGCGCCGGAGCGGCCGTCGAGGATGTGGGAGCCGCGCTCGTAGGCCGCCGACGTCGCGATCGCGCCGTTGCGCGACTCCAGGACCGCGCACACCGCCAGGGGCTGCTCGGGGTGGCGCACCCCGACCCGCCACGGACGGCCCGGTTGCGGCTCGCCCGCGGTGACGACGTCGCCGCCGGCGTTCAGGCAGAACGTCGTCGCGCCCTCGGCCTTCAGCATGTCGGCCGCGCGCTGCACCGCCCAGCCCTTGACGACCGCGCACGGGTCGAGGCCGCGGCCGGGCAGCCGCGCGCGGAACGCGCCGCCGGAGAGCTGCTCGTAGTACGCGCAGAGCTCCAGCACCTCCAGGAGGTCGTCGCTGAGCTCGGCGGCCGTCAGCTCGCCGCGGTCGTACCGGCTGACCTCGCTGTCGTCCTTGAACGGGCTGAACCGGGCGTCGACCTCGCGGAACCACGCGAAGACGTCGTCGACGACTTCGGCGAAGTCGTCTTCGTCACGCAGGTCGAGCGAGATCGGCAGGCCCATCACCTGTTCGACGCGGGTGGTCATCGGTTTCCTCTCGCGTCGATCGCGGCCTGGAGCGACGTCTTGTACGACTCGCTCGTCTCGGTGGCACCGGTCACCGTGTCGATGTCGGCGTTCTGCGCCTTGATCGCTTCCGCCTGCAGCCGCGGGAGAGCGGTCAGCGACCGGCCGCTGTCCGGGGCCTGCAGCAGGGTGATGACCGCGATCCGCGAGCCGGTGAACGTCACCTGCACCTGCACGGTGCCGTACCGGCTCGACTCGGCGCTGCCCTGCGTGGTCACCGTCTCGTTCTTGGTGTCCCGAGTGGACGGAGTCTCCGAAGTGGACGGAGCGGACGGAGCGGACGGAGCAGGCGACGTGGACGAGGACGGCGGTGTGGCCGATGTGGACGGTGCCGCCGAAGTGGCCGGTGTGGACACCGTCGGCGGTGCCTGGGCGACGGCGGCGGTGTTCTGCACCGGCCCCGGCTCGAACCGCCACACCGAGATGAACCCGGCTATCGACAGCGCGACGACGAAAATGGTCTTCTTCACAGCACCTTCCCCCTAGGCCGCGAGGCTGAAGCGTTCGGCGTGGACCTGGGCGTTCGGCACGCGCAGCTCGCGCAGGCTGCGCAGCACGGCGGAAGTCATCCCGGGCGGGCCGCAGACGAACACGTCCCGCTCGTGCACGTCCGGCACCATCATGTGCAGGTTCGCCGGCCCGAGCATCACGCCGCGCGGCCCGACCGCCTGGTCCGGTCCGGTGAGGAGACTCACGACGGCGCCGCGTGCCTTGGCCAGCTCGTTCAGCTCCGGCAGCAGCACCGCGTCGGCCTGGTTGCGCACCCGGTACAGCACGACGACGTGGCCTTCGATGTCCTCCAGCAGCGCGCGGATCGGCGTGATCCCGACGCCGCCCGCCACGAGCAGCGCGTTGGGCCGCTGCTGGTGGATCGTCGTGAAGGCGCCGTACGGCCCTTCGGCGAACACGCGGGTCCCGACGCGCAGGTTGCGCAGCCCGGCGCTGGAATCGCCGAGCGCCTTCGCGGTCAGCCGCAGGGAACGGCCGTCCGGCGCGGCGGACAGCGAGAAGGGATTGGCCTGCCACCAACGGTCTTTGGTCAGGAACCGCCACAGGAAGAACTGCCCCGCCTTGGCCGGCATCTTGTCCAGGTGCTTGCCGGACATGTACACCGAAACGACGTCCGGGGACTCGGAAACCACCGCCGTGACGCGCAATTGGTGGCGCAGGTTCCGCCACAGCGGCAGCACGACGCGCCCGGCGAGCACGGCCGCGCCGGCGCCGAGCCAGAGCGTCCACCAGTACGCCTTCGCCGGTTCCGAGCCGGCGAACGACTGGCCCAGCGCGATCTGGTGCGTGAAGGCCAGCAGCACCGCGGCGTAGGTGTAGAGGTGGATGAAGTGCCACGTCTCGTAGGCGAGCCGCTTGCGCGCGAACTTCGCCGAGGCGGCGCCGACGATGAGGATCACCGCGAAGGCGACCAGCGCCCGCAGGATCCCTTCGAGCGTGTCGGCCATCTCGACCAGCTCGTCGACGACACCCTTGCTGGAGACCTCCGCGTAGCCCATGGTGATGAACACCAGGTGCGCCAGCAGGGTCCAGAGGATCGTGAAGCCGGTCCAGCGGTGCCAGGTGGTCAGCCGGTCCATCCCGAGCCGGCGGTCCAGCCAGGGCAGCCGGGCCACCAGCAGCAGCTGGAACGCCATCGCCAGCGCGCCGTACAGACCGGCGAGCCTGCCGATCGTGATCAGCACGTTCTGCGAAACCCCGGCCTGGACGAACAGGACGGTGACGGCGGCCACGTTGGCGCCGAGGAAGAGGAAGAGGCCGGATTTCGCGGCGATCCGGGGGCGGATCGCCGGGCGCGCGGCCTCGGCGGTCTGCGTCATGGTCCTCACACGGATCCCCCTTCGGTTCGGTTCACGAAGGCCAGCCTCGCCGCCCGTCCTGTGGCGAGTCTGGGTGCCGGCTGTCGGCTTCCTGTCGGCCGCCGCCTCGCCTCGCCCGCCGCGCCCTCCGCGGGAGAGGATGCAGGGGTGCAGACTCCCGACCCCGTGCGCCTGCTCGTCGTCGACGACGAGCCGCACATCGCCGACCTCGTCGCCACCGTCGCCCGGTACGAGGGCTGGCAGGCGGTCACGGCCGGCACCGGACAGGCCGCGCTGAGCCGGGCCGCGGAGTTCGGGCCGGACATCGTCGTGCTCGACCTGATGCTGCCCGACCTCGACGGCTTCACCGTGCTCGACCGCCTGCGGGCGGGCGGCAACGCGGTGCCCGTGGTCTTCCTCACGGCCAAGGACGCGACGGCCGACCGGATCGCCGGGCTCACCCGCGGGGGTGACGACTACCTCGTGAAACCGTTTTCGGTCGAGGAGCTGATGGCGCGGCTGCGGGCGGTGCTGCGGCGCAGCGCCGGCCTCGCGCACCAGCCCGAGGCACGCGGCGCCGTGCTGCGGGTCGGCGACCTGACGCTGGACGAGGACACCCGCGAGGTCCGCCGCGGCGAGCGGCTCGCCGAGCTGACGCCGACGGAGTACGAGCTGCTGCGCTACCTCATGCGCCGCTCGCCCGCGGTGCTCACCAAGGCGCAGATCCTCGACCACGTGTGGGAGTACGACTTCGGCGGCCGGTCCAATGTGGTCGAACTGGTCATTTCGCACCTGCGGCGCAAGGTCGACGCGGGCGATGGCGAGCCGCTGATCCACACCGTGCGCGGCGTCGGGTACGTCGTGCGGCAGGCCCACCGGTGACGGGCGTCCTCCGCCGGTGGTACGGGGCCTGGCAGCGCACCCGGCTGGGCACCCGGATCACCCTCGGCCTCGGCGCGCTCGCGCTGGTGGTGTTCGCGGCCGTCGGCGTCACGACGGTCGGCATCATGCACGGCTACCTCGACCGGCGGCTCGACGAGCAGCTGTCCAAGAGCCAGAACACCCAGCTGCCGCTGCTGCGCGAGACGCACGGCTCGCCGCAGTCGGTGTACTCGTGGTACTCGGCGCTGTACAAGGTCCGGAACGGGGTCGCCGTCCCCGAGCCGGGCGGCCGGCTGCCGGGCGACGCCGAGCAGCTGGCGAAGATCGCCGCCGAGGCGGCCGGCGGCGACGTCACGCGCACCGTCTACCTGCGCGACGACGGCCCGTACCGGGTGCGCGCGTGCCCGGTCGACACCGACTCGGTGCTGCTGTCCGCCGCGCCGCAGAAGGACCTCGACGGCACGGTCCGGCAGCTGATCGGGGTGGAGGTCGGCGCGTTCGCGCTCGCGCTGGCCGTGCTGGTGATCGTGGGACGGCTGGTGCTGCGCCGCGGCCTGCGCCCGCTGGCCGACATGGCCGGCACCGCGCACGACATCGCCTCCCACGACCTCACCGCGAACCCGGACCTGCCGGTGCGCGCGGCAGGCACCGGCGGCGGCGCCGAAGTCGAAGAGCTGCGGACGGCGTTCAACGTGATGCTGGCCCACATCGACACCTCGCTGGCGGCGAAGACCGAGGCGAACGAGCGCCTGCGCCGGTTCGTCGCGGACGCCTCGCACGAGCTGCGGACGCCGCTGACGTCGATCCGCGGCTACGCCGACCTCTTCCGCTACGCCGCGGCGAACGAGCCGGCGGAGCGCGAGGCGCACCTGGCGAAGATCCGCGAAGAGACGGCCCGGATGACCGTGCTCGTCGACGACCTCCTGCTGCTGGCCCGGCTCGACGCGCGCGCCGCCGAGACGCCGTTGCGGCCCGAGCGCGTCGACCTGGCCGAGCTGGCCGGGGACGCGGCGGACGCCTTCGCCGCCGGCCGGCCGGACCACCCGCTGACTTCGGCGCTTTCGGCGGCGTTCGTGGACGCCGACCCCGTGCGGCTGCGGCAGGTGCTGGACAACCTGCTGGCCAACGCCGCCGTGCACACCCCGCCCGGGACGTCGGTGCACGTGTCGGTGACGGCGTCGGGCGGCGAGGCCGTCGTCCAGGTCACCGATACCGGCCCCGGCATCGCCGTGGGGGATCAGGAGCGGATCTTCGACCGGTTCTTCCGCGTCGACGACTCCCGCACCCGCGGCAACGGCGGCACCGGGCTCGGGCTGTCGGTGGTCCAGTCCCTGGTCACCGCGCACGGCGGCACGGTGTCGGTGGCTTCGGCGCCGGGCCGGACGACCTTCAGCGTGCGGTTGCCGCTCGCGCGGTGACGTGCTCCGGCGCCGTCCAGCCGGGGGAGAGGTCTTCGGACGGCTCGGGCGCGCCGAAGACCGTCCGCACCGGCAGCACGCCGGCCCAGGCGGCGTCCGCTTCGACATCCTCGGGCTCGTCGTCCGGGCCCTCGGCGCGCACCTTCACCGACGCCTCGGCGAGGTCCAGCGCGAGCACGGACACCGCGGCGAACTCCTTGGCGTTGACCGCGCGCGCGTGCTCCCACGAGCCCGGCGCGAGGTGGTCGGTGAGCACCTTGAGGCCGTGCGTCTTCGCTTCGGCGTCGAGGACCGGCTTCGCCTGGCCGAGGATGACGGCGCTGCGGTAGTTCATCGAGTGGTTGTTCACCGAGCGCGAGTAGACGATCCCGTCGAGGAGCGTCACCGTGACGCAGACATCGAGGTCGTGCGCCGCGGTGCGGAGGCTGGCGGCGCCGGTCGAACCGTGGAGGTAGAGCGTGTCGCCGTCGCGGCCGTAGCCGGTCGGGAGGACCAGCGGCACGCCCTCGCGGACGATCCCGAGGTGGCAGATCAGGCCTTCGTCCAGGACGGCGTGCAGCGCGGAGCGGTCGGTCACGGCGCGGTGCTTCTTGCGGCCGAGCGTGGTGCGGGGCGTGGTCGACAACATGCGACCAGCGTCTCCCGGCTCAGTGGCATCGGAAAACGGCCACTTCTCGTACACTTGGGAAGTCCACTCGAGGAGGTCCCGTGTCCCACACCGACACCGCGCTCCCAGTCAGTCTGGATCGTGCGGCGGTGACACCGCTGGCCGTCCAATTGGCCGACGCGCTGCGCGAAGCCGCGGCGAGCGGACACCTGCGCGGCGGCGACCGGCTGCCCTCGACGCGGGCGCTGGCCGGCCGGCTCGGCGTCAGCCGCACGGTGACGTCGGCGGCGTACGAGCAGCTGCACGCCGAGGGCTGGATCGCGGGACGGCACGGATCCGGCACCTACGTGACGACGCCGCCTTCGGTTTCGGCCTCGGAGGTCCCGGCGCCTCCGGTCCCGGCGGTCGAGGTCTCGCCGTCCCCGCTGCTGGACCTCGGGCCGGGAACGCCGTGGGCGGCGGGACTGGACCGAGCGGCCTGGCGCCGCGCTTGGCGAGCGGCGGCGGACCCGGAGCCACTGGTCCGCGCCCACCGCGCCGGGCTGCCGGAGTACCGCGCGGCGGTGTCGGAGCACCTGTTGCGCCACCGCGGTCTCGCGGCGGGATCGGTCCTGGCGACCGGCGGCACGACGGCGGCGGTGGTGGAACTGGCCGCGGCGGTGCTGGAGCGCGGCGACGTCGTCGCCGTCGAAGAGCCGGGCTACCAGCGAGCGGTGCAGGCGTTCCGGCGCGCGGGCATGCGGGTGGTCGGCGTGCCGGTGGACGACGAGGGGTTGCGCCCGGATTCTCTCCCGGACGATGCGCGGGCGGTGTACTGCTCGCCGGCGCACCAGTACCCGATGGGCAGCAGGCTGAGCGCGGCACGGCGGGTCTCGCTGGTCGAGCGGGCGCGTTCCGCGGGCATGCTGGTCATCGAGGACGACTACGACGGCGAGCTGCGGTTCGACGTGGCGCCGCTGCCGATGCTGGCTTCGCTGGCACCCGATGTCGTGGCGCATTTGGGGACGACGTCGAAGATCCTCACGCCGACACTGGGCGCGGGCTGGATGGTGGCGCCGGAGGCGATCACGTCGGCGGTGCTGGCATACCGCGATTCGACGGGAACGCGGCCTTCGCCGGCGGGCCAGCGGGTGCTGTACGAGTTCGCCCGGAACGGAGACCTGGGCCGCCACCTGCGCAAACTCCGCCGCGAGATGGCGGAGCGGCGGACGTTGCTGGCGGGGGCGTTGTCTGCGGCCGGGGTTCCGGTCCGGGGCGACGACGCGGGGGCGCACCTGGTGGTGCCGTTTTCTTCGGCGGCGGTGGAGGCATCGGTGATCGCGGCGGCCGAGCGGCGCGGAATCCGGCTGGACGGGCTGGCGCGGCATTTTGCCGGTCCGCCTTCCGCGCACGGGGTGGCGATCGGGTACGCGGGGTGTTCGCGGGAGGCCTTGGTGGCGGCTTTGCCGGTGTTGGCGGGGCTGTTGCGCTGAGGTTGTCCACAAGCGGGCCTTGGTGGGGACAAACCTTGTCGGGGCCGGGGTTTTGGGGCTTCTGGTGTTGGTGGGGGGCGATATGGTCAATTCGGTTGGTGGTTCCCCCTGGGAGGGCGGGTTCTGCTCGGGGGCGGGAGGGGACCTGGCCTCGCAAATCCGGGGCTGGGCGAGCGTGGCTGGGTGAACTCGGGTCGGTGAGCGCGGCCTGGCGGACCTCGGCTCGGCGAACTCGGCGGGCGCGTGTGGCTGGGTCAACCTGCCTCGGCGAACCCGGCTGGGCGAGCGTGGCCTGGCAAACCCGTCCTGGCAAACCCTGCCTGGCTAACCGGCTCGGCGAGGGTGGCCGGGCGAACCCGGCTCGGTGAGCGTGGCTCGGCGGACTCGGCTGGGCGAGCGTGGCTCGGCGGACCTGGCTGGGCGAGTGTGACCGGGCGAACCCAGCCCGGCGAACCCAGCCCGGCGAACTCGGCTGGGCAAACCGGGCCCAGCAAACCCAGCCCGCCAAACCCGCCCCAGCCCGAACCCACCACCCCCTCGACACACCGGACGTGCCAAAGCCATCACCGGTTGCGTTCACCGCCCGCTGCCGTCCGCCCGGCGCACCGGGCTCGGCTGTTCCGCGAGGTCACCGGGTACGGTGGCTCACCATGAGCGAGAAGATCCGGGTGGCCGTCGTGTTCGGTGGGCGCAGTAGCGAGCACACCATCTCGTGCCTGTCCGCCGGCAGCGTCCTCGGCCATCTCGATCCCGAGCGGTTCGAGGCCGTGCCGGTCGGGATCACCCGGGACGGCCGCTGGGTGCTCGGCTCCGGGGACTCCGCTCAGCTCGCCATTCGCGGCCGTGAACTCCCGTCCGTCGAGGGCGGCCAGGGACTCGTTCTCGCCGGGGATCCGTCCAGCCAGGGCCTCGTCGCCGTCGAAGCCGGGCGGGAGAGCGAATTGCTGTCCCGTGTCGACGTCGTCTTCCCCGTCCTGCACGGGGCCTTCGGCGAGGACGGCACCATCCAGGGCCTCCTGGAACTCGCCGGGATCCCCTACGTCGGGCCCGGGGTGCTCGCCAGCGCCGCCGCCATGGACAAGGAAACCGCCAAGAAGCTGCTCGCCGCCGAAGGGCTTCCGGTCGGGACCTACTCCGCCCTCAAGCGGGGGCAGTCCAGTTTGGACCAAAAGGAAAAAACCAAGCTGGGCCTCCCCGTCTTCGTCAAGCCCTCGCGGGCCGGCTCCTCCGTGGGCATCTCGCGCGTCGCCGGCTGGGGCGAGCTGGACGCCGCCATCGAGCTCGCCCGGGCCACCGATCCCAAGGTGCTCGTCGAGGCCGCCGTCGTCGGGCGGGAGGTCGAGTGCGGTGTCCTCGAATTCCCCGACGGCCACGTCGAAGCCTCGCTCCCCGCCGAGATCCGTGTTCTGTCCGAGGACGAAAACGCCTGGTACGACTTCGAAACCAAGTACCTCGGCGACGACGCCGAGCTCGACATCCCCGCCAAGCTCGACGACGCCGTCACCGAGAAGCTCCGCGCGATGGCCGTCGAAGCGTTCCGGGCGCTCGACTGCCAGGGCCTGGCCCGCGTCGACTTCTTCGTCACCGAAAACCACGAGCTGATCATCAACGAGGTCAACACCATGCCGGGCTTCACGACGAAGTCCGCCTACCCGAAGATGTGGGAGGTCACCGGCATGGACTACCCGACGCTGCTGACCACCCTCATCGAGACGGCGATCGCCCGCGGAACCGGCCTGCGCTGACCAAAAGCTGACCGAAAGCCGGCCAAAGCCGGCCAAAAGCCGGCCGAGGCTAACCGAATCGCAGCGGCTGCGGCGCCAGCTTCGCGGCCACCGTGTCCGAAACGGCCTGCAGCGGCCCGGTCCCGGCGCTGTCCGGCACCGTCAGCGCCGCGTAGACCTCTCGATCCACCACGTACCACGTCGACGCGCCCTCGCCCGGCACCTGCAGCCACTGCACCTTGTTCACCAGCCGCAGCTGCGCCGTCGGCGTCAGCTCCGGGGGACGACCGAGGCCGCACCGCAGGACCACCGGATCGGCGTCGCCCCAGGCGACCGTCGCGGGCGGTGCCGGGGCCGCCAAAGCCCGCACCTTCAACGTAGTCCCGTTGGAAGTCAGCTCGGAGGGCACCGCACCCAGCAGCGTCGTGCAGCCCGGCGACCCCGCGGCGGGCGCCGGCACGGGGACCAACGGCAGCGGCCCCGCGGAGTCCGAGGGGGAAGGCCGGGTCAGGGCGAAGACGGCGACGGCGACCGCCAAGGCCACGGCGAGCGCCGCCGCGGTGACGAGCACCACTCGGGGCGGCGCACCGGTGTCGGAGTCAGGCACGCCGACCACTACACCACAGTGACATCGCAGGGGGACGACCCCCCAGACCCCCGGACCTCGAGGTCAGAGATGCACGACCGGGCAGGTCAGCGTCCGCGTGATGCCCTCCACGTTCTGCACCTTCGCGACCACGAGCTGGCCCAGCTGGTCGACGTTGTCGGCGGCCGCGCGGACGATGACGTCGTACGGTCCGGTGACATCCTCCGAGCTGGTCACACCCGGGATGCTGGAGATCTCGGCAGCCACCGCGGCCGCCTTGCCGACCTCGGTCTGGATGAGGATGTATGCGTGGACCACGGCGCGCCCTTTCGTCGGGATCGAAAGCTCAAGGTAGGAACGTCATCAGCAACGTATCGCCAGCTCAGGGAAAAACATAGGGCATCCGACTATCGGTGATCGATCTTTGTCCCGGTAGAGAAAGACAGAGGTGACCGGTGTCACCGAACGACGGAACGGTCGCCGAGACCGGGGAGTTCGCGCTCATCCGCGCCGTCACCGAAGGACGGCGCCAGCCTCCGGGCACGCTGCTCGGGCCCGGCGACGACGCCGCCGTCGTCGCCGCCCCGGACGGCCGCGTGGTCGCCAGCACGGACGTCCTCGTCCAGGGCGTCCACTTCCGGCTCGACTGGTCCTCGCCCGAGCACGTCGGGCGCAAGGCCGTCGCGGTCAACCTGGCCGACGTCGCCGCCATGGGCGCCACCCCGACCACCGTCCTGGTCGGGCTCGCCTGCCCACCCGACACCCCGCGCGAAGTCGTCACCGGGCTGGCCGACGGCATGTGGGCCGAGGCCGAACGCGCCGGCATCGGCGTCTCCGGCGGCGACATGGTCCGCGCCGACCAGCTCGTGATCAGCGTCACGGCCCTCGGCGACCTCGGCGACCGCGAGCCGGTGACGCGCTCGGGTGCCCGGCCCGGGGACGTCCTCGCGGTGAACGGGCGGCTCGGCTGGGCCGCGGCCGGCCTGGCCGTGCTCGGCCGCGGCTTCCGGTCCCCGGTCGGCGTCGTCAACGCCCAGCGCTGCCCGGAACCGCCCTACGAAGCCGGCCCGCGCGCCGCGCTGGCCGGGGCCACGGCGATGATCGACGTCTCCGACGGCCTGCTCGCCGACCTGGGCCACATCGGCGAGGCCTCCGACGTCGGCATCGACGTCCGCACCGCCGACCTCGACATCCCGGCCCGGCTCACCGAGGTCGGCGCCGCCCTCGGCGCGGATCCGCTGGACTGGGTCCTCACCGGCGGCGAGGACCACGCCCTGGTGGCCACCTTCCCGCCGTTCACCGAGCTCCCGGACGGCTGGCGCACGATCGGCGTGGTCACCATGGCCGGCTCCGGGATCACCGTCGACGGGAAACCGTTTTCCCGAGAAGGCGGATGGACGCACTGGCGCTGATCTAGGCTCCGGAAGCGTGAGAATCGTTCCGGTCCCCTACGACCACCCCGACGCGGCCAAGCTCATGACCGCGGTGCAGCAGGTGTACATCGAGCGCTACGGCAGTGAGGACGCCACTCCGCTGAGCCCGGCGGACTTCGATCCGCCACGGGGCGTGTTCCTCGTCGGCTACCAGGGCGAGGAAGCGGTCGCCTGCGGGGCGTGGCGCGCCCACGACGGCCTCGAGCCCGACTTCCAGGACGGCGACGCCGAGTTCAAGCGGATGTACGTCGCCGATTCCGCCCGCGGCCGCGGGTTCGCGCGGATGATCCTGTCCGAGCTGGAGCGCACGGCGGCGCTGTGCGGCCGCAAGCGCGCGGTCCTGGAAACCGGGACCAAGCAGCCCGAGGCCATCGCGCTATACACCTCGTCCGGCTACGCCGAGATCCCGCACTTCGGCATCTACAAGAACGAGCCGGAAAGCCGCTGCTTCGGCAAGGACCTCACCTCGGGGTGAGCTTCAGCAGGGCCGCCGCGTGGGGCCGCAGGGTCGAGGAAACGGCGCCGGTGGCAGTGCCCGTTTCCCGGTGGGCCCAGAGGTCGCGGACGTGCCACGCGCCGGGAACCGAAGCGGAGACGGTCGCGGTGGTGCTGCCGGTGTTGAGCAGCACCACCGCGAAACCGCCGCCGCTCAACGGTTTTCCCCACACCTGGTAGCCGGGACCCGCGTCGAGCTGCCGCCCCTGGCTGCCCGCGAAGTCCTGGTCGACGGCGATGGCCTCGGCGTTGCCCAGCGTCGCGAGGTCGCTGTCGCTCAGCTTCGCCGGGTCGGTGCCGGCGAACAGCGGCGCGTTCAGCACGGCCCAGACGCTGAAGTGCGCGCGGGCCTCGTCGGCGGTCAGCGTGCCGTTGCCGACCTGGAGCATGTCCGGGTCGTTCCAGCCGCCGGGCGAGCCGCTGTGGGCGGCGACGCCGGCCTGCTGGTCGATCGTCGCGAGCACCGATTCCCAGGTCGGGACCAGGTCGTAGGTGGTGCGCCACAGGTTCGCCACCGGCCGGGCCCAGGTCCAGGGGCTGGAGACGCCGTACTCGGAGATCGCGTAGACGATCGGGCGGGGCAGCACGGCCAGTTCGTCGCGCATCTTCTCGAACGCGGCCTTGCGGTCGAGGCCGTCGACGGTGTCGGCGTTGCACCAGTCGTACTTGAGGTAGTCCACGCCCCAGCGGTCGAACGTCTCGGCGTCCTGGCGCTCGTGCCCGAGCGAGCCGATGCCGGAGGCGGGGTAGGCGTCGTTCGCCATGGCGCAGGTGCGGCTCCCGGGCACGGCGTAGATGCCGAACAGCAGGCCTCGGGAGTGCACGTAGTCGGCGAGGTCGGCGATGCCGTGCGGGAACCGCCGCGGATCCGCCCGCAACGCGCCGTCGGCGGCCCGGGTGGGCGCCTGCCAGCAGTCGTCGACGACGACGTACCGGTAACCCGCGTCACGCAGGCCGGTGCCGGCGAGCGCGTCGGCCGCCTGCTTCACGACGTCTTCGGTGAGGTCGTAGCAGCGGACCTGGTTCCAGCTGTTCCAGCCCATCGGCGGGGTGGCGGCCAGGCCGTTCGCCAGCGCGGGCGAGGCGACGGGCAGGCTCAGCAGCCAGGTCAGCACGACGAGCAGGAGCACGAGCCCGGTGCTCCCGGTACTGGCGTTCCGGTTCGCGGCGATGGCGTGATCCAATCGCACGGGAAGTGAAACCGCGGTCACCCCGGAGGCGGCATGCCGATCTACGCACTCGGTTCGCTCGAGCCGACGATCCACCCCGACGCCTACGTCCACCCCGACGCGACGGTGATCGGTGACGTCCGGATCGGCGCGCACGCGTCGGTGTGGCCGCAGACGGTCCTGCGCGGCGACCACGGGTACATCGAGATCGGCGAGCGTTCGAACGTCCAGGACGGCTGCGTCCTGCACTGCACCGAACGCCACCCGACGATCCTCGGGCCGTCGTCGGCGATCGGGCACGCGGTGCACGTCGAGGGGGCGACGATCGGCACGGGCTGCCTGATCGCGTCCGGCTCGGTGGTGCTGAACGGCTCGGTGATCGAGGACGGCGGCATGGTCGGCGCGGGCGCGGTGCTGTCGTACGGCTCACACGTGAAGACCGGCGAGATCGCGCTCGGCGTCCCCGCGAAGGTGCGGGAGAACAAGTCGTTCGGGCCGGAGAGCATCGCGATGGTGGTGGAGTCCTACGTCGAACGCGGGAAGCGGTTCCGGGCCGAACTGCGGCGGCTCGACCCGCTCGGGTGACGCCGGCCACGCCCGGTAAGCTCGCGGGCCGTGACCGCACGACCGCTGCAGGACATCGTCGAGGCAGGCTGGGCGAAAGCCCTCGAACCGGTGGCGCCGCAGGTCGCCGCGATGGGGGAGTTCCTCCGCGCGGAGATCGCCGCGGGCCGGACCTACCTGCCGGCGGGGGAGCACGTCCTGCGGGCGTTCAAGCAGCCGTTCCACGACGTCCGCGTGCTGATCGTCGGGCAGGACCCGTACCCGACGCCCGGGCACGCGGTGGGCTTGAGCTTCTCGGTGGCGCCGGACGTCCGGCCGATCCCGAAGAGCCTGGTCAACATCTACAAGGAGTACGCCGAGGACCTCGGCCACCCGCTGCCGTCCAACGGCGACCTGACGCCGTGGGCCGAGCAGGGCGTGCTGCTGCTCAACAGGGCGCTGACGGTGCAGCCCGGGAAGTCCAATTCGCACCAGGGCAAGGGCTGGGAAGAGGTCACCGAGCAGGCGATTAAGGCCCTCGCGGCGCGCTCGGAGCCGATGGTGGCGATCCTGTGGGGCCGCAACGCCCGCAACCTGCGCCCGATGCTCGGCGAGGTGCCGTGCATCGAGTCGGCGCACCCGAGCCCGCTGTCGGCGCACAACGGCTTCTTCGGGTCGCGCCCGTTCAGCCGGGCCAACCAACTCCTGGAGCAGCAGGGTGCGGCGCCGGTGGACTGGAAACTGCCGTAGGTTCGGTGTCCGGATCCGCGGGCCGGCTCCGACCAGGGGGAACGGATCCTTGGAGGACACCATGAACGTCACATCGGCCGACGGCACGTCGATCTGCTTCGAGCAGCGCGGGGACGGCCCGTCGGTGATCCTGGTCGGCGGCGCGTTCAACGACCGCACGACCGTGGCGGCGCTGGCCGACGTGCTGGCGTCCGACTTCACGACGATCGCCTACGACCGCCGCGGGCGCGGTGACTCCGGCGACTCGGCCGAGTACGCGATGGAGCGCGAGATCGAGGACATCGCCGCGCTGATCGCCCAGGTGGGCGGAACGGCGTCGGTGTTCGGGCACTCGTCGGGCGCGGTCCTGGCCCTGGAGGCGGCCGCGGCGGGTCTCCCGATCGATCGCGTGGTGGCCTACGAACCGCCGTACGCGACGGACGAGCACCCGCGGGCCGACGTCGTGGCCGAGGTGCGCGCCCAGCTCGCGGCGGGGGACCGGGACGGCGCGGTGGCGACGTTCCTGAAGGTCGCCGGCACGCCGGACGAGATGATCGAGGGGATGAAGCAGGCCCCGGTGTGGGGCTGGTTCACGGCGCTGGCGCACACGCTGCCGTACGACCTGACGATCTGCGGCCCGGACACCCGCCCGCGCACGGAGAACCTGGCCCGCATCAAGGTGCCGACGCTGGTGATCGGCGGCGGCGCGAGCGACGAGGCACTCCAGTCGGGTGCCCGCGCGGCGGCCGCGGCGGTGCCGGGCGCTCGTCACGAGACCTTGGCCGGGCAGGACCACGGGGTGCTGCAGTTCCCGGAGACCTTGAAGCCGTTGCTGACGGACTTCTTCAAGCGGACATGAAAATGGCGGGTGCTCCGAAGAGCACCCGCCACCCCAAACTTCTCGCCTCAGCCGCGAACGACCTTGCCCGCCTTGATGCACGAGGTGCACACGTTCAGGCGCTTGCGCTGGGACACACCCACCTTGGCGTGCACGGTCTGGATGTTCGGGTTCCACCGGCGGTTGGTACGGCGGTGGGAGTGCGAGACCGACTTGCCGAAGCCGGGTCCCTTGCCACAGACGTCGCACACGGCAGCCACGTCGAACTCCTTTGGATCTGGGTCATAGCTGAGACATAAAACTGAGCCCAGATGCACTGGGCAACTCGACCATAGTAACTACTGGCTTCGCGAGGTTCCGCACCGGGTCGATACGCTGCCTCGGACCGGTCAGGAGGTTACGGGGTGCGGGTGCTGGACGCGGCGGCGGTGTCGGCCTGGGCTGCGGGTTGTGTGCGTAGCCTGGCGAGCCTGCGCCCGGCCATCGACGAGATCAACGTCTACCCCGTCGCCGATTCCGACACCGGTTCCAACATGCTCTTCACGATGACCGGCGCGGCCCGGGCACTCTCCGAAGCAACCCCGGGTGACGCCGCCGAAGCGCTGAAGGTCCTCGCGCGGGGCGCGGTCGCCTCCGCCAAGGGCAACTCCGGCGTGATCCTCTCCCAGGTCGTGCGCGGGCTCGCGGACCGCGCAGAAGGCGACCTGGACGGCGCGTGGCTGGCGAAAGCGCTGGGGCACGCCGACGAGGTCGCCACCGGCGCTGTCAGCCGCCCGGTCGCCGGGACGATCTTGACCGTCCTGCACGCCGTCGCCCTCGCCGTCCGCGGTGACACGAGCTCTCTGGCCGAAATCGCCGCAAAAGCCGCGAAAGAGGCCGCGCACGCCCTCGAGAAGACGCCGGAGCAGCTGCCCGCGCTGGCCAGGGCCGGGGTCGTCGACGCCGGGGCACGCGGTCTCGTCGCCGTGCTCGACGCGCTGGTCGGCGTGCTCACCGGCGCCCCGATCGAGCAGGAACACCCCCTCGAAGTGCACGCGATCGCGCACGCCGAGACCTACGCCTGGGAGGTCATGTACCTCCTCGACGGCGTCGACGAGGCGAGCCTGCCGACCCTGCGCAAGGAACTGAGCGGCCTCGGCGACAGCGTCACGGTGGCCGGCGACGGCTCGGGCAGCCACGCCGTGCACGTCCACTGCGCCGACATCGGCGCCGCCATCGAGGCCGGGCTCGCACTGGGCCGGCCGCGCCGGATCCGGGTCGAGCCGCTGCTCACGCCGACGCCGATCGAGCCCGGCGGCGGGATCGACCGCACGGTCGTCGCCGTCGTCCACGGCGGCGCGCTGGCCGAGCTGCTGCGCGCCGAAAGCATCCCGGTGCTGGCCGTGCCCGAAGGCGGCACGCCGAGCGTCGAGGACATGATGGGCCTGCTCAACGAGGCTCCCGGGCAGCAGGTGACCGTGCTGCCGGGCAGCGCCGCCCTCACCGCCGCCGCCGACGCCGCGGCCGGGCACGCGATGGCCGCGGACCGGGACGTCGTGGTCATCCCGTGCGCGTCGCCGGTGCAGGTGCTGGCCGCCCTCGCGGTGCACGACGCCGGGCGCCGCACCAACGACGACGTCGTCGCGATGGCCGAAGCGGCCGCCGCGACCAGGCGTGGCGAACTGCGGATCGCGCAGGAGGAGTCGCTAACCTGGGTGGGCCGGGCCCAGTCCGGCGACGTGGTCGGCCTGGTCGACGACGAGGTGGTGCTGATCGAGCCGGCCCCCGCGTCCGAGACGAACCTGGTGGCGGCCGCGATGAAGGTGCTGAACCGGATGCTGGCGCTCGGCGGGGAGCTGGTGACGGTGCTGAGCGGGGCGGCGGCCCCGCCCGGGGTCGCCGAGGAGCTCGCGGAGCAGCTGCGGGTGGAGCACCCGGAGGTGGAACTGGCCGGCTACGCCAGCGGCCAGGCGGACACCGTGCTGCTGATGGGAGTCGAATAGCGGATGGCCGGACTGCGCGACAAACTGCCGTTGCTGCTGGGCGCCAAGACCGCGAAGGCGCTCGCCACGGCGTTGGACATCGAGACGGTCAGCGACCTGCTGCGCCACTACCCGCGCCGCTACGCCGAGCGCGGGGAGCTCACCGACATCGCCGGCCTCGAGCTCGGCGAGCACGCCACCGTGCTGGCGCGCATCGAAAAGGTGAGCAAGCGGCGGATGAAGGCCCGCAACGGCACCATCCTCGACATGGTGATCACCGACGGGAAGCGCCGGCTCACCTGTGCCTTCTTCAACCAGGCCTGGCGGGAGAAGGACCTCGTCCCCGGCAAGACCGGCCTGTTCGCCGGCAAGGTGTCCGCCTTCCGCGACACCCTGCAGCTGACCAACCCCGAGTACGAGCTGTTCGACGCCGAGAACGAAGCCGAGGCGATGGACAACTTCCTCGCCGCGATCATCCCGGTGTACCCGGCGGCGCAGGGCATGCCGACCTGGTCGATCGCCAAGTGCGTGCGCCAGGTCCTCGACGTCCTCGAGGTCGACGACGACCCGATGCCCGCCGAGCTGCGGCGCCTGCACCGCCTGGCCGACCTCGACAACGCGCTGCGCGGCATCCACCGCCCGGAGAACTGGGCGCACCTGGAGGCGTCGAAGAAGCGGCTCAAGTGGGACGAAGCCATGGCCGTGCAGCTGATTTTCGCGCAGCGGCGCCACTCGGCGATCTCGCGCCCGGCGAAGGCCAACCCGCACGTCAGCGGCGGGCTCATGGACGCCTTCGACAAGCGGCTGCCCTTCGACCTCACCGCCGGCCAGCGGGGGATCGGCGACGAGATCGCCGCGGACCTGGCCACGGAGCACCCGATGAACCGGCTGCTGCAGGGCGAGGTCGGCTCGGGCAAGACGGTCGTCGCGCTGCGGGCGATGCTGCAGGTCGTCGACAACGGGCGGCAGGCCGCGATGCTGGCGCCGACCGAAGTCCTCGCCGCGCAGCACGCGCGGTCGCTGCGGGAGATGCTCGGCGACCTCGGCCAGGCGGGCGAGCTGGGCGCGGCGGAGAACGCCACCCGCGTCACGCTGCTCACCGGGTCGATGGGCGCGAAGGAGCGCAAGAAGTCGTTGCTGGAGATCGTCAGCGGGGAAGCCGGCATCGTCGTCGGCACGCACGCGCTGATCCAGGACCACGTCGAGTTCGCCGACCTCGGCCTCGCCGTCGTCGACGAGCAGCACCGCTTCGGCGTCGAGCAGCGGGACGCGCTGCGCACCCGAGGCGCCGGTGACACCAGCCCGCACGTGCTCGTCATGACCGCGACGCCGATCCCGCGCACGGTCGCGATGACCGTCTACGGCGACCTGGAGGTGTCCGCGCTGCGCGAGATGCCGGTCGGGCGGTCGCCGATCGCCACCACGGTCGTGCCGGTCGCCGAGAAACCCGCCTGGTTCGAGCGGATCTGGCAGCGCGTGCGCGAAGAGGTCGGCAAGGGGCACCAGGCGTACGTCGTGTGCCCGCGGATCGGTGACGAGCCGCCGTCGGACAAGAGCGACAAGCGGCCGCCGCTCGCGGTCCTCGAGGTCGCGCCCGAGCTGGAACACGGCCCGCTGCAGGGCCTGAAGATCGGCGTGCTGCACGGCCGGATGCCGCCCGACGACAAGGACGCCGTGATGCGGGCGTTCTCCGCCGGGGACCTCGACGTCCTGGTGGCCACCACGGTGATCGAGGTCGGCGTGAACGTGCCGAACGCGACCGCGATGGTGATCATGGACGCCGACCGGTTCGGCGTCAGCCAGCTGCACCAGCTGCGCGGCCGCGTCGGCCGGGGCAGCGTGCCGGGGCTGTGCCTGCTGGTCACCGAGGCCCTCGACGGCACCGCGACGCGCGAGCGGCTGGCGGCGGTCGAGTCCACGACGGACGGCTTCGAGCTGTCGCGCCTCGACCTCGAACTGCGCCGCGAAGGCGACATCCTCGGTGCCGCGCAGTCCGGGAAGCGGTCCACGCTCAAGCTGCTTTCGCTGCTGCGGGACGAGGACGTGATCGCCGCGTCCCGCGCCCTGGCGCAGGAGCTCGTCACGCAGGACCCGGAGCTGACGAAGTACCGCGGCCTGGCGCAGATGGTCGCCGACGTCGTGGACGTCGAGCGCGCGGAGTACCTGGAGAAGAGCTGAGCGCCGTCCGCGCCGCCACGGTGGCCGACGCCCCGGCGATCGGCGAGATCCACGTGCGGTCCTGGCAGGCGGCGTACGCGGGACTGATCCCGGACGGCTTCCTCGCGCGCCTCTCGGCCGAGTCGCGGGCGGCGTCCTGGGCCCGGCGCATCGCCGACGGCAACGGGCAGGTGCTGGTCGTCGAGGAAGACGGGGTCGTCGCGGGCTTCGCCGCCTTCGGGCCTTCGCAGCTGTACGCGCTCTACCTGTTACCCGAGTTCTGGGGCCGGGGGCTCGGCCGGGTGCTGCACGACCGGGTCGTCGAAGAGCTCTCCGGCGACAGCGCCGTCCTGTGGGTGCTCGCGACGAACGAGCGGGCGAAGGCCTTCTACGTCCGGCAGGGCTGGGTGGACGACGGCGCCCGCCAGACCGAGACGATCGACGACGGGCGCGTCACCCTGGAGGAGATGCGGTACCGCCGCCGGTTGCCGTGAACACGCCGGCTTTCGCGGCCGCGGCGGCCGCGGCGGCGGCGACTCCCGCGTCCGCCGGTGTCACGCCTTCCCGGGACACGAACAGCCGGTAGAAGATCGGCCCGCAGGCCACCCGCACCGCCTCCACCGGATCGGTGCCGGGCGGCACTTCGCCGCGCTCGACCGCCCGGGCCACGGCGGCCGCCGAACGGGCGTGGCGATCGACGTAGAACTCGCGCAGGGCGTCGGCCGCGCGCGGGGAGAGGAACGCCGCCGAGATCGACGCCGTGGGCAGCTCGCGCTCGCCCGGGGTGGTGAAGTAGCGCACGAGTTCCAGGTTGATCGCGCGCAGGTCGCCTTCGAGGGAACCGGTGTCCGGCACCGCCCACTCCTGCTCGGCGCCCATCAGCAGCGCCGCCGCGACCAGGCCTTCGGCGGACTCCCAGCGGCGGTACAGCGTCGTCTTGTGCACGCCGGAGCGTTCGGCGACCGCCTCGACGGTCAGCTCCGCGTACCCGCGTTCGCCGAGCAGCTCGAGGGTGGCGTCGAGCGCGGCGAGGCGGGTCCGCTCGGTGCGGCCGCCCGGGCGCTTCGTCCCGGAAATCTCCGTTGCCAACTGCTACTCCTGTTGCGTTAGTGTGCTCAGTATGACAGGAACCGTCGCCGTTGCCGAAATCGCCGACCTGATCGGCGACGCCGAAGTCGTCGCCATCGGCGAGAACAACCATCACATCCGCGAGTTCGGCGTGCTGCGCGACCGCCTCCTGCGCCACCTCGTCACCGAGCGCGGGTTCACGGTGCTCGGGTTCGAGGGCGGCTTCGCGGAGGGGCACCTGGTCGACGCGTGGCTGCGGGGCGGCCCGGGCGAGGTCGCCGACGTCGCCCGCGACGGCTTCACCTTCGGCCTCGGCGACTCGGCGGAGATGCACGAGATGCTGACCTGGCTGCGCGGCCGCGGCGTCCGGTTCGCCGGGCTCGACGTGCCGAGTTCGGCGGGGTCGCCGGTGCCCGCGCTCCAGGCGCTGCGCGCGGAAGTCCTGCGCGTGGATCCGGCCAACGTGTCCCTTGTGGACAACGCCCTCGCCGCGTGCGAGCCGTACGCGTCGGTGAGCAGCGCGGTCGCGCCGGGTCGTTACGGGGCGATGAGTCCGGAAGCACGGGACGCCGCGACCACGGCCTTGGCCGTCCTGAAAGGACACGTGGAGTCCCTCGGCTACGGCGACGTCGCCGCGCACCACGCGGAGGGCGCCCTGCGCGTCGACCTGTACCTGCGGGAGCTCGACGCGCTGATGGCGGGCCGCGCGCCCGAGCCGCAGAGTTCGTCGCGGGACACGTACATGGCGGCCACCGTGCGGCTGCTGCGGCGGCGGTTCCCCGGCGAGAAGATCGTGCTGATGATCCACAACGGACACCTCCAGCGCGTCCCGTTCTCGCCGATGCCGGGCATGACGGCGCCGTCGGCGGGCACGCACCTGGCCGCGGAGCTGGGGGACAAGTACTTCGCGCTGGCGCTCACCGCCGTCTCGGGGACGACGACCGGGCTGGCGCCCGACCCGGCTTCTCCGCTGGGCTTCCGGATGTTCGAGCAGCCGCTCGGCGAACCGGCGGAAGGCAGCGTCGAGGCGGCCCTCGCGGATCGGGCGCCGTGCCTGGTCGCGCACCCCGCGGCGACGGCCATCCGGCACGCGCACATGACACCGTCGGTGGACGTCGCGGCCGCGTGGGACGCCGTCGTCTGCCTGGAGAAGCAGGAAACGATTTTCGGGGGCACCGCCGGGTAGGTGTGCCCGTTCGGCTGATTGCCGTAGCGGTGGGAATGGGCGTTTCCTACCGGTATGGCCGGGCGCAGGCGGGCGCTGATCGTCGCCAACGGCGAGTACGACAACGCGGGGCTGCAGCGGCTGGGCTCGCCCGCGGCGGACGCCGACGCCCTGGCCGGGGTGCTCGCCGACCGGGCGATCAGCGACTTCGAGGTCTGCGTCGTGCGGAACGAGACCGCGCACGTGGTGCAGGCGGAGATCGAGGACCTCTGTCTCGAGGGCAAACCCGACGACGTCCTGCTGCTGCACTTCTCGTGCCACGGGCTGAAGGACGACGCGGGCGGCCTGTACTTCGCGGCCCGCAACACCCGCCCCGACCGCCTGCGGTCGACGGCGGTGCCGGCGCAGTTCGTGCAGCAGTGCATCCGGCAGAGCCGCTCGCGCAGCATCGTCCTGCTGCTGGACTGCTGCTACGGCGGCGCGTACGGGCAGGGGGTGGCGGTCCGGGCTTCGGGCGACGCGAACGTGCTCGACAGCTTCCGCGGCGGCCGGGGGCGGGCGGTCATCACGGCGTCGAACTCGATCGAGTACGCGTTCGAGGGCGCGACGCTGGCCTCGGACGAGCCGGCCGAGCCGTCGGTGTTCACCTCGGCGCTGGTCGAGGGGCTGCGCACGGGCGAGGCGGACCGCGACGAGGACGGCTGGATCGCCCTGGGCGAGCTGTACGAGTACTTGTTCGACCAGGTCCGCGAGCGCAACCCGAAGCAGACGCCGAGCCGCGACATCGAGATGCAGGGCGAGCTGTACCTGGCGAAGAGCAGGCGGCGGCGCATCAAGCCGTCCCCGGTCCCGCCCGATCTGGCGGCGGCGATCGGGGCGGAGAACCCGTTCACCAGGCTGGGCGCGGTGGCGGAGCTGCGGCGCCGCTTGTCGAGCTCGAACCTGCCGGTGGCGATGGGGGCGTTCGAGGCGCTCCGGGTGATGGTTTCGACGGACATCGAGCACGTGGCGGCGGCGGCTTCGGACGCGTTGTCGTTCGCGGTGGTGCGGGTGGACGTGCCGTCGGTGCGGTTGACGGCTCCGGCGGGATTGCGAGCCTCGGCTGGGCTCCGGGTGCTGGGGCCACCGGTGGCGCGGGAGGTGCGATTCGAGGCTTCGCATCCCTGGATCGCGGTGGCGGAGGTGCCGGGTGGGACGGAGCTGTCGGTGACGGCGGGGCAGTCCGGGACGCGGCAGGGGAAGGTGGTGGTGAGCGGGCCGACCGGGGAGGTCGTCGTGGCGGTGGAGATCGAGGCCCTGCCGGTCGTGGAACCCGAGCCGGAGGGCACTGCGGAGCGCGAGCCGGAGCCGGAAGCGGTGGTTGCGGAAGCCAAGCCGGAACCGGCGGCCGGGCCCGAGCCCGCAGTGGGAGCTGTGCCGGAGCCCGCAGCGGCGGCTGCGCCTGGCTCGGTGGCCGCCGAGCAGACCGGGCGGCCCGCGGCGGATTCCGGGCCCGAGCCGGCCGTCGCGGCGGAAGCGCAGCCTGCGGCGGCTGCTCCGGTACCCGCCGCCCGGCCGGCCACGGAACCGGCCGGGGCGATGGATCCGGCCGGCGGGTTCGCCGGGGTCGTCGCGATCGCCGGCGCGGTGTTCGCGGTGGCCGGGCTGCCGCTGAACTACCGCTACGACTATTCCTTGACCCAGTACCGGCCCGGCATGGAGTCCGCCGTCCTGATCGTGGCCGCGTGCGCCCTGGTCGCCGGAATCCTGACGCTGACGCCGCGGACGAGGACGTCGACCGGTCCCGCACTGCTGTTCGGAACCGGCCTCGCCGCGCTCTTCGGGCTGCTGCGCTTCCTCGGCGAGGCGATCGCGCTCTCCCAGACCGGGGACGCCGAGCTGAAAACCGGCTACACCTTCGAACTGCTCGCCCACATCGCCTGGGTGGTCGCGGGGGCGAGCGCGCTCGCGGCGCTCCGGCGGAACCCCGCGGTCGCACTGGGCGCCGGGCCGGTGCGCGGCCGGCCGGCGTGGGCGGCGATCGGGCTCGGCGCGACGGCCGCGATCGGCTGGATCGTCCAGCTCGTCGACCTGAACACCTACGACGCCAGTGACGCCGGCCGGGCGACCGCCTACTTCCTGCTCGGCGCTCTGCTGGCCGTGTCCGTGCCGGTCGTCGCCATGGCGCTTCGCCCGAGCCCGGTCGGCTGCGCGGTGCTGGCCACGGGGACCGCCGGGCTGCTCGGCGTGCTGGCACCGACGTTCGCCTCCGTCGTGGAGGCGAGTTCCCTGGCGCTGGGCGGGCAGCTGATCGCCGTGGGGGCCCTCGTGCTGCTGGCCGCCGACACCGTCGTCCTGACCGTCCGGGCCCGGAATCAGCCGAACGGGCGACAGTCCTGAGTTGTCGTCCGGGTACCGCAGGGGTACCACGACGATCATGAGGATGCTTCTCGCGGCCGTGGCCGTGCTCGCCGGGCAGGTCTCGAGCGGCGGGGTGCAGCCCGATCCGCCCAGCTGGGGGCTGGACCGGATCGACCAGCGGACCGGTCTCGACCACGCCTACCACTACGCGAGCGACGCGTCGGACGTCACGATCTACGTGATCGACAGCGGCGTCGACGCGAAGCACCCCGAGTTCCAGGGCCGGGTCGCGCCCGGGCGGGACTTCCTCGGCGGCGGGTCCGACACGTCCGACCTCAACGGCCACGGCACCCGCCTGGCCGGCATCGCCGCGGGCAAGGACCACGGCGTCGCGAAGGGCGCGCAGATCGTGCCGGTGCGGGTGCTCGACAAAGACGGCGGCGGCGCGACCGACCAGATCATCGCGGGCATCGACTGGGTCGCGCAGAACGCCCAGCAGCCCGCGGTCGCCGTCCTCGGCATCGGCGGGGTGCCGAACGACCAGCTCGACGCCGCGGTCAAGCGGCTGGCGACGGTGGTGCCGATCGCCGTGCCCGCGGGCAGCGAGACGGCCGACGCGAGCGGCTTCTCGCCGGGCCGGGTGCCGGAGGCGCTGACGGTCGGGGCGTCCGACGCCCAGGACCGCCCGGACAAGACGTCGAACTCGGGCCAGGACGTCGACCTGTACGCCCCGGGCACCGACATCCCGTCCCCGATCGCGGGCGGCACGGGCGCGGGCCCGGAGTCGGGCACGTCGATGGCGGCGGCGTTCGCGGCCGGCGTGGCGGCGCTGTACCGCGCCCAGCACCCCGGCGACACCCCGGCCCAGGTGGACGAGGCCGTGATCCGCGCGGCGACGCCGGACGTGCTCAAGGGAGTTCCGGACGGCACGGCCAACCGGCTGCTGTATGCGCCGCCGGGTGGCTGAGGTCGGTTGTCCACAATGCGGCGGGGATGTGGGCAGCGGGCCTGATCTGCGGTTTTTCGGGTTTGTGTGTCGGCCGGGGTCGGTAGGCTGGAGACGGGACGGACCCCCGGGAGGGTGGGCGCTGCGCTGGGGCCGTCGGGGTGCAGCGGCTACGGCTGAGCGGTTGCGCCACGCGCCGTCTGGCGGCCGAGGCCCGGCTCCGGGAAGCTGGTTCCGGAGGAGGTGCGCCATGCCCGGCTTCCCGTTCGAACACCGGTCGCCCTCGTTCGACCTGGCCGAACTGATCGGCCGGAAAACCGAGGACGCCCGGCAGCGGTGCGAGCGCGACGGCTTCCAAGTGCAGGTCTTCGACCTCGACCGGCACCCGGCGGCCACCTTGGACCACCGCCCGAACCGCATCCGGCTCACCACGCGCCGAGGTGTCGTCGAGGACTGCCACCAAGGCTGACCAGCGAACCTCCCGGTCCGCATGATGTCCATCACCCGGGACTGAACTCCCGCAGAGCGGGAAGAACCGGGTAACGTGCGTTGACTTACCGATCCAGGAGGGAAGGACCGGGCATGTTCCGCAAGGTTCTGGTGGCCAACCGCGGGGAGATCGCGATCCGGGCGTTCCGCGCCGGCTACGAACTCGGTGCCGGCACGGTTGCCGTGTTTCCGCACGAAGACCGCAACTCGCTGCACCGCCTGAAGGCCGACGAGGCGTACGAGATCGGCGAACCCGGTCACCCCGTGCGCGCCTACCTCTCGGTCGACGAGATCGTCGCCGCCGCGAAGAAGGCCGGGGCCGATGCCGTCTACCCCGGCTACGGCTTCCTTTCGGAGAACCCCGATCTCGCGCGCGCGTGCGAGGAGGCGGGGATCACCTTCGTCGGGCCGAGCGCCGACATTCTCGAACTCACCGGTAACAAGGCTCGCGCGGTCAAGGCCGCGCGCGAGGCCGGTGTGCCCGTGCTCGGGTCGTCCGAGCCCTCCAGTGACATCGACGCCCTGGTCGCGGCGGCCGACGATCTCGGCTTCCCCGTCTTCGTCAAGGCCGTCGCCGGCGGTGGCGGGCGCGGCATGCGCCGGGTCGAGGACCCCGCCCTGCTGCGCGAGTCCATCGAGGCCGCCGCGCGCGAGGCCGAGTCCGCCTTCGGCGATCCGACCGTCTTCCTCGAGAAGGCCGTCGTCGAGCCGCGGCACATCGAGGTACAGATCCTCGCCGACGGTGACGGCAACGTCATCCATCTCTACGAGCGCGACTGCTCGGTGCAGCGGCGCCACCAGAAGGTCGTCGAGCTCGCCCCGGCGCCCAACCTCGACCCGGAGCTGCGGATGCGTATCTGCGCGGACGCGGTCAAGTTCGCCCGGCAGATCGGCTACCGCAACGCCGGCACCGTCGAGTTCCTGCTCGACAAGCAGGGCAAGCACGTCTTCATCGAGATGAACCCGCGCATCCAGGTCGAGCACACGGTCACCGAAGAGGTCACCGACGTCGACCTCGTGCAGTCGCAGCTGCGGATCGCCTCCGGCGAGACCCTCGACGACCTCGGCCTGTCCCAGGACAAGATCTACCTGCGCGGCGCCGCCCTCCAGTGCCGCATCACCACCGAAGACCCGGCCAACGGCTTCCGCCCGGACACCGGGATGATCTCCGCCTACCGCTCGCCGGGCGGCTCCGGCATCCGGCTCGACGGCGGCACCGCCTTCTCCGGCACCGAGATCAGCGCCCACTTCGACTCGCTGCTGGTCAAGCTCACCTGCCGCGGCCGCGACTTCAAGACTGCCGTCGGCCGCGCGCGTCGCGCGGTCGCCGAGTTCCGGATCCGCGGGGTCGCCACGAACATCCCGTTCCTGCAGGCCGTCCTCGACGACCCGGACTTCCGCGCCGGCCGCGTCACGACGTCGTTCATCGAGGAGCGCCCGCACCTGCTCACCGCGCGGACCTCGGCCGACCGCGGCACGAAGCTGCTGACCTACCTCGCCGACCAGACGGTCAACAAGCCGCACGGCGAGCGCCCGAAGACCCCGGACGCCACGCTCAAGCTGCCGAAGCTGCCGAAGGACGCCCAGCCGGCGCCGGGCTCGAAGCAGAAGCTCGCCGAGCTGGGCCCGGCCGGGTTCGCGGAGTGGCTGCGGAACTCGCCGCACATCGGCGTCACCGACACGACGTTCCGCGACGCGCACCAGTCGCTGCTCGCCACCCGCGTCCGCACGAAGGACCTCCTCGCGGTGGCGCCGGTGGTCGCGAACACGCTCCCCGAACTGCTGTCGCTGGAGTGCTGGGGCGGCGCGACCTACGACGTGGCGTTGCGGTTCCTTGCCGAGGACCCGTGGGAGCGGCTGGCCGCGCTGCGCGAAGCCGTGCCGAACATCTGCCTCCAGATGCTGCTGCGCGGGCGCAACACCGTCGGGTACACGCCGTACCCCACCGAGGTGACCAACGCCTTCGTCGCCGAGGCCACGAAGACCGGCATCGACATCTTCCGGATCTTCGACGCGCTCAACGACGTCGAGCAGATGCGCCCGGCCATCGAAGCCGTGCGCGAGACCGGGTCCGCCGTCGCCGAGGTGGCGCTCTGCTACACCTCGGACCTGTCCGACCCGGGCGAGAAGCTCTACACGCTCGACTACTACCTCAAGCTGGCCGAGCAGATCGTCGGCGCCGGGGCGCACGTCCTGGCGATCAAGGACATGGCCGGGCTGCTGCGCGCGCCCGCGGCGACCAAGCTGGTCACCGCGCTGCGCAAGGAGTTCGACCTGCCGGTGCACATCCACACCCACGACACCGCGGGTGGCCAGCTGGCCACCTACCTCGCGGCGATCAACGCGGGCGCGGACGCCGTCGACGGCGCGGTCTCGTCGATGGCGGGCACGACGTCGCAGCCGTCGCTGTCGTCGATCGTGGCGGCCACCGACCACTCCGCCCGCACCACCGGCCTCGACCTGCGGGCGATCGGGAACCTGGAGCCCTACTGGGAGAGCGTGCGCAAGATCTACGCGCCCTTCGAAGCCGGGCTCGCGTCGCCGACCGGGCGCGTCTACGACCACGAGATCCCCGGCGGCCAGCTGTCGAACCTGCGCACGCAGGCCATCGCGCTGGGCCTGGGCGACCGGTTCGAGGACATCGAGGCCATGTATGCGGCCGCCGACAAGATCCTCGGCCACCTGGTGAAGGTGACGCCGTCGTCCAAGGTCGTCGGCGACCTCGCGCTGCACCTGGTCGGCGCGGGTGTCTCGCCGGCCGACTTCGAGGCGGAGCCGAACAAGTTCGACATCCCCGACTCGGTGATCGGCTTCCTGCGCGGCGAGCTCGGCGACCCGCCGGGCGGCTGGCCGGAGCCGTTCCGCACCAAGGCCCTGGAGGGCCGGGCCGCCGCGAAGCCGGTCGTCGAACTGTCCGAAGAGGACCGTACGGCGCTTTCCGAGCACCCCCGCCGGACGCTCAACCGGCTGCTGTTCCCCGGGCCGACGAAGGAGTTCGAGGCGCACCGCGAGGCCTACGGCGACACGTCGGTGCTGCCGAGCAAGGACTTCTTCTACGGGCTGCGGCCGGGGGAGGAGTACCCGGTGGACCTCGAGCCGGGCGTGCGGCTGCTCATCGAGCTGGAGGCGATCGGCGAGGCCGACGAGCGCGGCGTGCGCACGGTGATGTCGACGCTGAACGGCCAGCTGCGGCCGATCCAGATCCGCGACCGCTCGATCGCCTCGGACATCCCGGCGACGGAGAAGGCCGAAAAGGGCAACCCGAAGCAGATCGCGGCGCCGTTCGCGGGCGTGGTCACGCTGCAGGTCGCCGAGGGCGACACGGTCGAAGCCGGGGCGACGGTCGCGACGATCGAGGCGATGAAGATGGAGGCCTCGATCACGGCGTCGGCCGGCGGCAAGGTGGCCAGGCGGGCGATCACCGCGGTGCAGCAGGTCGAAGGCGGTGACCTTCTGCTGGTCCTCGAGTGAGCGATACGCTCGGCGGATGCTGATCAACGCGGTACCGCAGCGGCAGGGCGCGGTGGGACCGCGCGCGGCGGAGCTTCCGGATGGTTGTGTGGCGCTGGCGGAGCTGGCCGGGCACCTGCTCGGCCGGCCCGTCCACCACGTCCGGCAGACGCGTGCGGTGTCCGAAGTGGACGCCGGCATCGCGTCCCGTGCGGTGCTGACCGGCGCGAACCGCGCGGCCCAGCTCGCGGCCCTGGAAGCACCGGGCGGCCCGGTCCTGACCATCGGCGGCGACTGCGGTGTCGAGCTGGTGCCGATCGGCGTGGCCCGCTTCCGGCACGGGCCCGGCCTGGGCGTCGCGTGGTTCGACGCCCACCCGGACCTGAACACGGCGGAGTCGTCGCCGTCGGGGGCGTTCCACGGGATGGTGCTGCGGTCGCTGTTCGGCGAGGGCGACCCGGAGTTCGCGGCGGCACCGGCGCTGGAGCCCGGCAGCGTGGCGCTGGCCGGGACGCGCGTGTTCGACCCGGAGGAAGAGGCGGCGGTTTCGCGCGGCCTGGCGGTGACTTCCGTGGCCGCCTTGACGGGCGTGGAGAAGCTGTACGTGCACGTGGACCTGGACGTGCTGGACCCGGCCGAGTTCGCGGGGCTGAACTACCCGGAGCCCGACGGCTGGACGATCGCCCGGCTGGTGTCGGAGCTGGACGCGCTGGCCCGGTTCGAGGTGGTGGGCGCGGGGATCACGGAGTGCGTGGGCACGCCGCGCGAGGTGGAGGTCCTGGAGCCGGTGGTGGCGGCGGTGGGGCGGCTGCTCGGGGGCTGAGCAAGCGGTCTCGCGTTCGCGCGCGGCTCGGCCGGCCGGTTGTGGTGGCGTGGCTGGTGGGTGTGGTTCAGCTCGGCCAGGCGCCCGCGCGAGTTGCGGGCGCGGCTCGGTTGGCTGGTTGTGGTGGCGTGGCTGGTGGGTGTGGTTCAGCTCGGCCAGGCGGCCAGGACCGCTTTCACCGCGGCCTCCTCGTCCGCGCCCAAGTCCCGCGCTTGGGCCGCGAACTCGGCCGCGGCCGCGGCCAGCAGAGCCTCGCGGTCCGGGCGGCCCGACGGGACCGTCACCACCGTGCCGCGGGCCCCCGCCGTCGCCACCCAGCCCGCCGCCTCCAGCTCGCGGTAGGCCCGGGCCACCGTCCCCGACGCCAGCCCCAGATCGCGCGCCAGCTGGCGGATCGGCGGCAGCCTGGTCCCCTCCGGTAGCACCCCCGTCGTCGCCGCCCGGATCACCTGGTCGTGCACCTGCCGCCACGGTGCCACGCCGTTCTCAGTGTCGACGACGATCTTCACGCCGCCGCCGGCAGGCGTTTCACCGGGGCCGTCACCGCCAGGAAGGCCGCCAGGCCGGCCGCGACCGCCAGGAACGAGACGAGGTCGCCCGCGGGCCAGCCGACCGCCGTGCAGGCGCCGATGCCCAGGCCGACCGCCACGCGCGCGCTGCGGCAGCGCAGCGCCAGGTCGGCGCGCGGGGCGCCGATCGCCGGGCGGCGCACCGCCAGCAGCGTGATCGCCGCGCTGACCAGTGCCGTGCCCGCGGCCACCGCCAGCAGCTTCCACTGCGCCGTCAGGCCCAGGTGCAGCAGCGATCCCGCGGCCGCCAGCCCGCCCAGCACCAGGACCCACGCCGGGACGATCCCCAGCAGCGTCCGCGGGGCCAGATCGGCTTCGCGCCGCGGACCGCGGGACGGCCGCTGCGCCAGCAGCTCGGCGATCAGGCCACCCAGCAGCAGCGTGGCGAGGATCGAGCCCGTCGTCGTGTCGTCGAGCAGCGGCGGGATCGCGAGGAACAGCCACGGGTACCAGAGCCGGCGCCGCTTGAGGTACCGGACGGCCAGCGCGACCTCCCCGGCGTCGGGCTCGGCGACGCCCCAGCGGGTGAGCAAGCGCTTTCCGTGCTTCTCGCCCGGCCAGAGCACGATCAGGATCGCCAGGCCGAACAGGCCCATGATGGCCGCGACCCAGAACAGGTTGTCGAGCTGCAGCATCGTCGCTCCTCTCGCTTGTATCAACCACACGATACAAGATGTCGGCGTAACCGCAGCGCGGGCCGGTCGTTGGAGGTTCGTCCGTTCGTACGCACGTCCACGGGCAGTCGGCGGGACACTTGTCAGCTCATCGCAGCCGATCCGCGTGAAATTGTCACCATGATGACAAGAAATCGGTTTTCCTTCACGGGTGTGACACGTTTGGCGTTAGTTTTTCGATGTGTCGGTTGTCATCCGGGCAACAGGCGCGGGTGCCCGGCCGCGAGGTGCCCGCGACCGGAGTCCGGGGCGGAGCGAAGGAGCTACGATGTCGGTGGAGCGCGGATTCGATCACGCTGCGCCGCCCCCGCCCGCCGCTCTACCGCGCAAGCTCGCCGACATCCTGCGCCCCGAGCTGGCCAGCCTCGCCGCCGAAATCGTCGAAGAGATCCGGGCGACCATCCCGGCCTACGCGCGCCCGCTCGACGGGCCCTACGGCAAGTCGATCCGGGCCGGCGTCGAATACGCGATCACGCTGTTCGTCGCGCAGATCGCCGACCCCACGGTGTCGAAGGAACAGTCCCACGAGGTGCACCACCGGCTGGGGCAGAACGAAATGCGCGAAGGCCGCAGCCTCGACACGCTGCAGTCGGCCTACCGCGTCGGCGCGCGGGTGTCGTGGCGGCGCATCATGCGCGTCGGACGGCGCAGCGGCCTTTCGTCGGCGGTGATGTCCCAGCTGGCCGACGCGATGCTGGCGTTCATGGACGAGCTCGCCTCCGTCGCGCTCGACGGCTACCTCGAGGCGAAGGCGCGCACGGCGGGCGCGCTGGACACCTGGCGCCGCAAGCTGCTCCACCTGATCCTCGAGACGCCGCCCGCGTCCCCGAAAGCGATTGCGGAACTGGCCCAGCTGATCGGCTGGCCGGTGCCGTCCGACGCGACCCCGGTGGCGATCTGCCCGGCCAGTGGCGTCGCCCCGGCCCGCCGGCACGCCGGGCTGGACGCGGACGTCCTCGCCGAACTCGACACACCGGACCCGAAGCTGGTCGTCCCGGGTGAGCTGAGCAGCGCCCGCTTGGCGGCGCTGCAGGTGGCGCTGCCGGACTGCCGCTTGGCGATCGGCCCCTGCGTCCCGCTCGCTTCGGTGGCGGATTCCCTGCGCTGGGCCCGCAATGCCCTGCAGCTGACCGAGCGCGGCGTCCTGCCGGCGCGCCCGGTGCTGCGCGCGGAGGAGCACCTGGCGACGCTGCTGGTCAACTCCGACACGGGCTTGGTCGGCACGCTGCGCCACCGGCTGTTCGCGCCGCTGGCGGAGATGACGGGCAAGCAGCAGGAACGGCTCCTGGAGACACTGCGGGCGTGGCTGGACAGCCAGGGCAACGTGGTGGAGATCGCGGAGCGCCTGGGCGTCCACCCGCAGACGGTCCGCTACCGCATGCGTCAGCTGCAGGCGACGTTCGGCGAGAGCTTGAAGGATCCGGCGGCGCGCTTCGAGATGGAGCTGGCGTTGCGCGCGGGGGCGGCGCCGATGCCACTGCGGTACCCGGTGAGCGAGCTGCTGCCGGCGCCGCGGTCGGGCGGGTCACGTCCACAGTGGACGTCCAGCTGAGCGGTCCGTCGGGCCGTTTCGGTTCAGCCGGTCGCGCGTTGAGCTGCCAGTACTTCTTCGGTTATCCGGCTCGGTTCGGTCAACGGATAAGTAATGTTGCGAACGTTGGGCAGGGTTACCGGTGTTCCGACGCTGACGAACTTGGTTGCCGGATTCATGGATGCGACGGCCAGGAGGTCGGCGGAAAAGGTCGTCCCGTCGGCGACAATGAGCCGACATTGTGAGGCAACGAGGCTGGCGAAGTAAGGGCCGGCTTCCTCGGTGGCGTCGGTCGGGACGACGAGCTTCTGTGCGTTGATCGAGCCGGTGCCGGTCGAGGCCTGGACACCGCGCCAGACCGGGTCGGCGTCGATGCTGTTCGCCGAGGTCAGCAGGCATGCCTTGAAATGGGATGATACGTCCGGATGGTCCGGTTTCGAGCCGAGGAAAAATGGCGCGGCCAGAATTCCCAATGCGATTACGCCGAATGCAGCACCGAGGACTATTCGGCGCCTTCTTCGTGGTGGAGCGGTGAGCGCTGTGGGCATGTAACGCAGCTTAGCGGTGTCGCGAGACGCTCGGGGCTGGCTGTGAAAATTGTTCGATGGTGACAAAAAACAAAGTTTGCTGCTTTCTGTCGATTGACTGCCCGGTTTGGACTGTGCTGTATTTACGGTCGGTTTGATCGCCGGAGCCACGAGGGGGAGTGGTCATGCTGGTGCGCCCTGGGCGGATCGCCAAGCGCTGTGTTCCCGTTGTCGCCTTCACGCTCGCCGTGCTTGTCGGGTTCGGGCAGTCGGCCGCGCAGGCGACCGAGGCCACCTGGCGGTACTCGGCCACCCTGACCGCCGGGGACATCGCCACACCCGGCCAGCTCGCCGGCTCGGCCGCGGGACGAGGGCACGCGGCGTCGGCCGCGGACACCAAGGCACCCGACGGTGGCCAGGGACACGCGCCCGGGGTCGCGCCGCACCAGCTTCAAGCCGCCACCGCACACCAGCGGGAAGCCGCGCCGCGGCTCTCCTCGAACACCGCGGCGATGACCGCCGCGGGTACGTCCACGCCGCCGGGCGAGGGCGAAAGCAGTTTCGACGCCGCCCGCAGCTCCCTGCGGGCGAACGCGGGGGACGAGCACACCCTCGTCTACGACAATCCCGACCGCACCAGCACGGCGAAGATCTCGGCCGGCCGCGTCCAGTACTTCCGCCCGGACCACCGCTGGGCGCCGATCGACAACACGCTGACGCGAGCCGGAAACGGGCGCTGGACCAAGAAAGCCGACTCACAAGACGCCCAGCTGGCCCCGAACGCGGCCGATGCCGCACTCGGCTCGCTGGCCGTGAGCACCGGGCAGCGGGTTTCGTTCGGCGTGGCCGGGGCGGCTCCCGCAGTGCCGCAGGTCTCCGGCGACACCGCGACCTACCAGCTGGTGCGGCCCGATTCCGACGTGCAACTGCAGACCGTGGAGTCGGGCATCAAGGAATCCCTGGTGCTGCGATCGCCGGCGGCACCGACGTCGTGGGTGTTTCCCCTCACCGTGCAAGGGCTCACGCCGTCGGTCGCCGGGTCGGGTGACGTGATCTTCGCCGATCAGTCGGGTGCGGAGCGCGTGCGCATCCCCCACGGATCGATGGTGGACTCCGCCGTCGACCCGCGGTCGAACGAAGGTGCCTGGTCCAGCGGAGTCACCTACCACCTGACCACCGTCAACGGCGGCCCTGCCCTCCAGGTCGACCTGGACGCGCAGTGGCTGCACGATCCCACGCGCAAGTTCCCCGTCGTCGTCGACCCGACGACGCTCACGAGCACCGCGTCCACCTACGTCATCAACACCGACTGGACCAACCACTCGGCATCCCCGCTCCTGAACGTGGGGTCGTACGACCGCGGTGGCCACGCCGCGGGAGCCGCGCTCAAGTTCGACAACTTCGCCGGCACGTTCGCCAACGACTTCATCCGGGGCGCGTGGCTTTCCGTCTACGACGCCTTCGACCAGTCCTGCACCCCGCAGGAGGTGAAGGTCTGGTCGATCCTCAAGCAGTGGTACCCGGACCTGGTCAACGCCGACAGCCCGCTTTACGGTGCCGTCCTCGGGTCGAAGTCCTTCGCCAGCTCCCCGAAGTGCTTCGGCGGGAAAACGGGCAGCTTCAACTGGGCCACGATCGGTCTCGACCCGTCGGCGTTCGACTCGTGGGCGCACGGCGGCGGGGTCTACGGACTGAGCCTCAGTGCCGACGTCCACTCGGCGGCCAGCTGGAAGCAGCTGGCGTCCAGCACATCGGCCAACAAGCCGTACCTGTCGATCGACTTCAGCCCGTACGGCGTCAAGTGGCCGGGCAACCTCTCCTGGAGCACCACGCCCACCGCGTTGACCGATGGTGTGCTGCAGGCCCCGGTCCAGAACTGGGGTAATGCCGCGTGGACGTCGGGCAACGGCTACAAGCTGCGCTACACGCAGACGAACGCCGACACCGGGGCTGTCCTCGCCCAGGGCACCGCGGCCGTGCCGGGAACTGTCGCTCCGCAGCAGTCGGTGACCGTTCCGATCACGATCGCCCACCAGCCCGCGGGCACCCCGTTGCGCGTGGTGCTGGACATGGTGGCGCCGGACGGCTCTTCCTTCAGCAGCTGGTTCGCCCCGACCGAAACGTTCGACTACACGCCCGCCGACATCGCCCCGCAGATCGATCGCCAGTCGCCGCCGTCCAACGTAACCGAGGGCACGCTCACCCCGACCTTCAGCGCGACCGGCCACGACCCGGACAACTACAAGGATCCGCTGACCTACGGGTTCTGGGTCTGCCCGGCCACCGCGAAGTGGCCCGACGGCTGCACCGCGTCCGGTTGGCTGCCCGCCGGCGTCAGCGCGTGGACGGTGCCTGCGGGCAAGCTCGCCTACAACGAGAGCTACTACTGGATAGCGGAGGCCTACGACGGCATCCAGGCGAGCTACCCCAGCGCTCCCTCGTGGTTCACCACCGTCGTCGGGCAGCCGGTCGTCACTTCCCACCTCGCGCAGAACTCCGATCAACGCGGATTCGACCCGGAGATCGGCAACTACACCACGGCCGCGACCGACCTGACCGTTCCCGGGGCGGGGTTGAAGCTCGGGGTGGAACGCACCTACAACAGCCTCGACCCGCGGACGCCCGGAGCGTTCGGCGCCGGGTGGTGGTCGGTGTTCGACATGCAGGCGCTCCCGGACGCGGACGGAACCGGCAACGTGGTGGTCACCTACCCGAACGGGCAGGCCGTCCGGTTCGGCCGCAACGCCGACGGCACGTTCACCGCGCCCCAAGGCCGGTACGCCACCCTCACGCCGATCGGTACCACGGGGTACACGCTGGTCGACAAGCTCGGCACCACCTACGTGTTCGCGGGGCCGGCAGGCGCGGCCGCGTTCCCCATCGCGTCGATCACCGACCGGGCCGGGCACCAGGAACTGTTCGCCTACGCCGGTGGTCGGCTCGCGACCGTGACCAACACGACCTCGCACCGCGCGCTCCACCTCACCTGGACGACCCCGGCCGGTGCGCGGGCGGCCCACGTCAGCACCGTGGCCACGGATCCCGTCGTCGCCGGGAACCCGGCTTCGGCCGTCAGCGCCACCTACCAGTACACCGCCGACCAGCTGAGTTCGGCGTGCCGCCCCGGGCCGGAGTGCACCGGGTACACCTACCAGGCGGGCGCCCACGACAAGTCCGTCGTCCTCGACGCCGAGCCCTCGGCGTTCTGGCGGTTGACCGACCAGCCCGGCGCGGAGCAGGCCGCGAGCGAGGTGCTCCAGAACGAAGGCGAAGACACCGCGCGGCGGGTGAGCGTCGCGTTCGGCAAACCGGGGCCCAATCCCACCGCGACCGCCGCGGAGTTCGACGGCACCCAGTCCTTCGTCCAGCTGCCCCAGGACCAGATCAAGGGCGTGGCGTTCCTGACCGTCCAGCTGTGGTTCTCCACGGCCGCGTCCGGGACCGCGCAGATGCTGCTGGCCACCGGGCACGACCCGGCGAACACCGCGAACCCGAACAGCGGTGCCATGCCGGTGCTCTACATCGGCACGGACAACAAGCTGCACGGCCACTTCTGGGACAACACGGTGGCCGGCATGGCCTCGGCCGCCCCGGTCAACGACGGCAAGTGGCACCAGGTCACGCTCACCGGTTCGGCCGGCGCCCAAGCGCTCTACCTCGACGGCAAGCCGATCGGCACGGAATCCGGCACGATCTTCAACGTCGACCCGTACACGATCGTCGGTGCGGGTGTGTTCAACACGAATGGCTGGCCCGCGGCTCCCAGCACCACCACGTGGTCCCACTTCCGCGGCTCGATCGCCGACGTGGCGATCTACCCGAAGCCGCTGTCGGCCATCCAGATCGCGTCCCAGTACGACGGTGCCGCCAATCCCGCGGCCCTGCTGACCGGAACGACGCTCCCCTCGGGCAAGACCGCGGCTTCCGCCCGCTACGACACGCGGGCGGACCGGCTCGTCGAGCTCACCGACCAGAACGCCGGGACGTGGCACGTGGGCGGCCCGACGGTGTCGGGGACTTCGGAGATCTACCGGTCCACCGTGTTGGGCGCGGCGCCGTACGGGTACTGGCGGCTCGGTGACAGCGCGGGCACGACGGCCGCCGGTGAGACGGACACCCAGACGGGGACCTACTCGGGCGTCACCCTCGGGGTCGAGGGACCGTTCGGGCGGAACGACAGCACCGCCGCGTCGTTCAACGGCACCAGCAGCTACGTCCAGCTGCCGGCGGACCGGGACCCGAACTCGATTGCCGGGTTCACACCGGTCATTCCCTATGCCGGGCCAGTCGCGATCGAGCTCTGGTTCTCCACGAAGACCAGCGGAGTGCTGTTCTCCTACTCCGCGAATCCGATCACGGGAACCCCCAACGCCGACCACATCGACTACTCCCCGGCCCTCTACGTCGGGACCGACAACAAGCTCCACGGCCAGTTCGGTGCCGAAGACGGATGGGGCAACATCGCCCCGCTGCAAAGCAAATCCACCGTCACCGACGGGAAGTGGCACCACGTCGTCCTGGCGAACGACGGCGCACTCCAGACCTTCTACCTCGACGGTACCCAGGTCGGCACGCTGAACAACTGGAACTGGGGTTTGGCGAACATCAGCTCGGTCTACGTCGGTGCCGGGTTCATCGGGAACCAGTGGCCGGCCGCGCCGCAGCAGGGGACCGGCACGGCCGGACACCCCAGTTACTTCACCGGCAGCATCGCCGAAGTCGCCATCTACCAGCACGAGCTGAGTCCCGACGACGTCGTCCACCACATCAAGGCGTACGGCAACTCGCTGTCCCACGCCTCGCCGACGCTCAGCGTCGGAATCGAGGATCCGGCCGGGAACCCGCAGAACTACACCTACGATCCGTACAACGGCGGCCGGCTCGTCAGCTCGAGCGACGTGCTGAACCACACGACTTCCTACGGCTACGACACCGGGGGATTCCTCCACACCGTCACCGACCCCAACGGGGTTCAGGTGATCACCGGCCACGACGTCCGCGGGAACGAGGTTTCCCGGACGACGTGCCAGGACTTCCGGACCTCGAAGTGCTCGACCGCCTACTACACCTACTTCCCGGACGGCACCTCGACGTCCCTGCGGCCTGATCCGCGCAACGACGTGGTGACCAGCTTCCGGGACGGGCGGTCGGCCGACGCCATCGACGCCCGCTACGCGACCCGCTACTCGTACGACGTCAACGGAAACCTGCTCTCGACGGCCGGACCCGCGGTCGACGGTGCTCCCGCCGGTCGCGTCACGAGCACCGTCTACACCGACGGGACGTCGGCGTTTCCGAGCGTCGACGGCCCGGCCGCGCCGCCCGCGCTCCCGGCGAAGACGACCACACCGGGTGGCGCGACCACGAACTACCGCTACTTCGCGAACGGGGATCTCGCCAGTGTCACGGACGCGGCGGGACTCGTGACGAGCTTCACCTACGACGGTCTCGGCCGGGCACTGACCTCCAAGCAGACCGGTGACAGCTACGCGGCGGGCCTCGTCACCGCCATGTCCTACGACGCGGCCGGCCGCCAGGCGACCGTGACCGCGCCCGGAGTCACCGACCGGGTCACCGGCGCGGTGCACACCGCCAAGACGACCACGAGCTACGACCGGGACGGCAACATCGTCCAGCAGGTCGTGGCCGACACGACCGGCGGCGACGCGGCCCGGACGACGAAAACCGGCTACGACGACTCGAACCGGGTCGTGTCGACGACCGATCCGGCCGGTGCCGTGACGACGTACACCTACGACGTTCTCGGCCACCGCACATCGCTCACGGATCCGGCGGGGACCACCACCGCCTACGAGTACCTGGCGGACGGCCACCTCGCGACGACGACGCTGCGCGGGTACCGGGCCGCCGACGGCTCCACCCGCGACCTGGTCACCCAGTCCCTCGCCTACGATCCGGCGGGCCGGCTCGCGTCCACCACGGACGCCATGGGGCGGGTCACGAACTACCGGTACTACGACGACGGCAAGCTGCAGTCGAAGTCCCACCCCGACCCGGTGACCGGCAAGACGGGATTCACCGAAGCCGCCTACCAGTACGACCTGGCCGGGAACAACAACACGGTGTGCCGCAACAACTGCGTGCCCGGCTTCCTGGCTTACAGCCAAGGCCTGTTCACCCGGTACCAGTTCGACGCGGCCAACCGGGTCACCACGGCCACGACGCAGTACGACTCCGCCAAGATCGGTACCGTCCCGGTCCCGCAGCCGCGCAACTCGGTCACCAAGGTGACCTACGACCCGGACGACCGCCCGGCCGCCATCTCGTCCACGGACGAGCAGTCGCCTTCGGTCAACGGCACGAATATCAGCTACACCTACGACCCGCTCGGCCGCAAGACGAGCGAGACGGTCCAGCAGGCGCTGCCCGCGCAGGCGGCGGACGCCGCGTTGCTCGCGCAGTGGGACCTCGCCGACGGCACGACGACGACCGCGGCGGACGGTTCCGCCGGGGTGACCGCCGGCCCGGCGACCCCGCTGACGCTCGACGACACCCGGTATCCCGCGGCGACGAGCAAGGTCTGGAACGGGCAGGCGGCCCGCCTCGCCTGGCAGAACGACGGCAACCTCGTGCTCTACCGCAACAGCGACAACGTTCCGATCTGGAGTTCCGGGACCGGCGGCAAGAGCACGACCGCCGTGCTCGTCCTCCAGAGTGACGGCAACATCGTCATCTACAGCGATCCCACCTTCAAATCCGTGTTGTGGCACACCCAAAGCGGTGGCAACCCCGGTTCCAAGGCTTCCCTGACCGCACGTGGTGAACTGGTCGTCACCGGCCCGTCGGGTGCGACGCTGTTCACGAGCCGCTCCGCGCAGCTCGGGTTCAACAACCCCGCGACGTTGTCCGGTGGCGTGTCCTGGAGGGCGACGGATCCGTACTCGAGCGCATTCGACAACAAGGGCTCCGTCCGGTTCGACGGTGTCACCGGACAAGCGAGCACCGCCGGGCCCGTGGTCGACACCACCGGCTCGTTCACGGTGTCGGTGTGGGCACGACCGGACGAGTTCGGCGCTCGCTCGCAGACTCTCGTCGCCCAGCAAGGCGTCCAGCAGCCCGGGTTCGCTCTCGAGTACCAGGGATCGACCGGCAAGTGGGCGTTCACGAGAGCTCTGACCGATACTGCGAACGCACAGGTTGTTTCGGCGCAGGGACCCCTTCTGTCGTCTGCGAACGACTCCTGGACGCACCTGGTCGGCGTTTACGATCGCGCGACCGGCAAAGCTTCGCTCTACGTGGACGGTCAGCTCCAGTCGACCGTCACCGACACCACGCCGTTCGCCGCCACGGGGGCCTTCCTCATCGGGCGTGGCTTTGCCAACGGCCAGGCGACCGGCTTCACCAACGGCAAGATGAACAACGTCCGGGCCTACTCCCGAGCGCTGAGCGACAGTGAAATCAAGGACCTCACGAACCGTTATCCCGGTGCCGGACCGGGTCAGCGCGGCTTGGCCGGGTACTGGAGCCTCACCGATGGTTCCGCCGGTGCGGCGGCACCTTCCGTCGGCGGGGTGACGGCTGCGCCCAGCGGCGAGGTCAGCTGGTCCGGCGAACACGGGGGCGCCGCGCAGTTCGACGGATCCTCGGGGTTCCTCCGGACCTCATCGCTCACCGGGTTCGGCCACACGAAGAGTTATTCCGTGGCTGCCTGGGCGAAGCTGGACACGACGGCGAAGTCGCAGACCGTCGTCTCCCAAGACGGGGCCACTCTGTCTCCCTTCGCTCTGCGGTACGACGCGACGGCCAAGAAGTGGGCCCTCACCGCCCCGGCTTCGGACACCGCCGGAGCGGCACTCACCAGTGCGATGTCCTCGACCACCCCGGTGGCCGGTATCTGGACCCACCTCTCCGGTGGCTACGACGCGAACACGCACCGCCTGAGCCTCTACGTGAACGGACAGCTCGCGGGTTCGGTCCCGTACACGGCGACCACCTCGTACGAAGGCAACATCGTCATCGGTGCGGGGATGAGCGCCAAGACCCGTTCGGAACTGCTCGACGGCCGCGTCTCGGGCGTGAAGGTGTTCCAGCAGGTCCTCACCGCGGACCAGATCGGCACGTTGTACGCGGGCGGGAACCTCTTGCACCCGACCTCGACGCAGACCACCACCTGGACCGTCGACCAGCGCGGCCTCACGACGTCCATGACCGACGCCCGTGGCAACGCGCCGGGTGCTTCGAAAGCCGCGTACACCACCACTTACGAGAACGACGAAGCCGGCCGGCTCGCGTCGATCCTGGGCCCGACGGTCAACACCGAGGTCGCGGGGGGAGCCGCGACGCCGACGCGGCCGCGGACGGTGACCGGCTACGACACCTTCGGCGAAGTGACCGAGACCCAGGATCCGACCGGGAACATCACGACGACCGGGTACGACGCGGCAGGCCGCCCGGCTTCGGTCGCGCGGCAGTCCTACACCGCGCCGGGAGCCACGGCGCCGGTGCACGCGGTCACGGTGACCACCTACAACCCGCTGGGCCTGCCCGCGACGGTGACCGATCCGCTCGGCAACCAGACCGGGTTCGCGTACGACCAGCTCGGGAAGCCGGTGAAGCGGACCGACCCGGCGGGCGGGGAGTGGACCTACGCCTACAACGCCGACGGCGAGCTCACCGCGGCCACCGACCCGACGGGGGCACAGAACCAGCTCACCTACGACTACCTGGGCCGGAAGCTGACGAGCACCCAGGTCGTCCGGCAGACCGGCGCGGCGTACACGACGACCTACGGCTACAACGGGCAAGGCGATCTCGCCACGGTGACCACACCCGCCGGGGTGCTGACGAAGGGCACATTCGACAACGCGGGGGAGCAGCTGACCGCGGTCGACGGCGCGGGCAACACGACCACCAACACCTACGCCAACGGCCGGCTGACGGCGACCGTCGCGCCCGACGGCAGCAAGGTCAGCCGCGGCTACGACGCGGCGGGCAACCTGACCACGCTCAGCGAGTCCGACAACACCGGCGCGGTGCTGCGGACCAGCAGCACCGGCTACGACGCAGTCGGCAACCGCACTTCGGTGACCGACGCCACCGGGGTGACCACGGAGTTCGGCTACGACGCGGCGAACCGGCTCGTCAGCCAGCTCGAGCACGCGTCGGCCACCTCGAGCATCGTCACGACCTACGGGTACGACGCGGCGGGCAACCGGACCCGCTACACCGACGGCAACGGCAATCCGTGGATCAGCACGTACAACGCGTGGGGCCTGCCTGAGTCCCAGATCGACCCCAGCACGCCGACCTTCCCGGCGCTCGCGGACCGCACCTACACCACCGCCTACGACGCCGCGGGACGCCCGGCGGAAGTCACGAGGCCCGGCGGGGTCCGGCAGACCCGGACCTACGACGTCGTCGGCAACCTGAAACGGGAAACCGGCAGCGGAGCCGGCGTCGACACTCCCGACCGGGAGTTCGGCTACGACACCGCCGGCCGGCTGACCTCGGCGTCTGCCCCCGGCGGCACGAACACCTTCACCTACGACGACCGCGGGCTGCTCACCGGCACCGACGGGCCGTCCGGGAAGGCGTCGTTCGGCTACGACGCGGACGGCCGCACCACCAGCCGCACCGACGCCGCCGGAACCACGGCCTACACCTACGACAAGGCCGGCCGCCCGGCGACCTTGACCGACCCGCTCGCGCAGGTCGTGGGGACCTACAGCTACACGAAGCTGAACCAGCTCGCCGGGATCGACTACGGGACCGGGAACAACACCCGGGCCTTCACCTACGACGCCCTGCACCGGCTCAAGACCGACACCTGGAAGACGAGCACCGGGACACCGGCCGGCTCGATCACCTACGACTACGACCTCGCCGATCGGGAGACCGGCAAGACCACCACCGGGTTCGCCGGCTCCTCGGCGAACGCCTACACCTACGACCAGGCGGGCCGCCTGTCCACTTGGGACAACGGAACCGCGAGCACGGCCTACGACTACGACGCCGCGGGCAACCGCACGAAGATCGGCTCCCGGACGTTGACCTACAACGCCCGTGACCAGCTCCTGAACGACGGGACGCGGTCCTACGGCTACACCGCCCGCGGCACCCGCGCAGACCTGCCGTCCGACGCGTTCGACCAGGAGCTCGCCGGAGACAGCAGCTACGACGCCCTCGGCCGGCTCGTCGCCCACGGCACCACGAAATTCGCCTACAGCGGCCTCGGCGCCGCCATCGCGTCCGAAGGCGACACGACGTACAGCCACCACGCCGACGGCGGCGGGCACGCCGCCGCCAAGGCCGGCACCGCGCTGATCACCCTCACCGACCGGCACGACGACCTCGTCGGCAGCAGCACACCCGGCGGAACCGCGCTGGCGGGCTCGACGACGTTCGACCCGTTCGGCAACCCGACCGCACGTGCGGGCACCCAGTTCGACCTCGGCTACCAATCCGGCTACACCGACGGGACCTCGGGCCGCGTCAACATGGGCGCTCGCTGGTACGACCCCGGCAACGGGCAGTTCGGCAGCCGTGACACGGTTTCGAACAGCCCCAACCCGTCCAGCGCCAACGCCAACCCGTACGCCTACGCCAACGGGAACCCGGTCAACGGAACCGACCCGACCGGTCACACGTGCTGGGGGTGCATCGTCGGCGGGGCGATCGGCGCCATCGGCGGGGCACTGATCGGCTGCGTCGTCACCATCGAGGTCGGCTGCGTGGGCGGCGCGGGCGTCGGAGCCTGGCAGGGCGCGGGGTGGGGAGCCGCCGCCGGGATCTGGGGCGGCTTGGCCGCGCAGGTCGTGTCCGACATCAGCAACGCGGACTGGGCGAGCGGAGGAACCGCGGGCATCCCCACCGTGGAGGTGCCCGTCCTCCCTCTTCCCGTCATCACCGGTATCCATGCCGGAGCCGGCGGACACGCGACGTCCACCGTCCGCGCCCGCCCGTACGTGCCGCGGCCGCCACCACCGCCGACGCCGACCGACTACGCGAAGAAGCCGCAGCCGCACCCGTTCGACCCCATCCTGGGTTCCGGTTCCGGGATCGCGGCGTCGATCGCTCAGCTGATCTCCGTCGTCACCGCGCTCGCGCTGCCGGCCGACGAGCTGACCCAGTACCAGCCGGAGGACCTGGGGACGCTCACCAGCGGAGGGCTGACGGCGGGCGCGGACCTCGGCCTGATCGGTTCGCCCGGCGGACCGCACCTGCCGAAGCCGCCGTCGCCGCTGGACCTGTTCAACATCGGCAACACCATCGTCGGGCTGCAGAACTGCCACTCGTTCACCGAGTGCACCATGGCCGCGCTGGGGCTCCTGCCCGGCGAGTCCATGGCCCGGGTGGCCGGCGGCGGCGAGATGTTCGAGGCCGAAGTGGCCGGCGCGGCGGCCAACATGGACGAAGGCCTGGAACAGCTGCTGAACAACGCGGACGACATCCTGAAGCCCGAGTCCATTCCTCCCGGAGGCGCGAAGGCCATCGTGCACCTCGACAAGCCCAAGGGGCATGCGCTGATCACGATCGAGTTCGAAGGGCAGGTCTCGCACACGCATCAGTTCGGCGGTGTCGACACACTGCCGGGGAAGAACGGGGTCGAGGAGTTCGATCCGGAGACGGACCTGTCAGCCACCGGCGTGAACAACATTCCTGTCGTACTGCCCTTGGGTGAAAAAGCCTGGTGGTTCGTCGACAAGCAGCTCACCATGACGGACCGGTGGAGGGCTGGTGAGGCCAACAGGTACCCGAACTACCATGTAGAAACTCAGAGTTGTGTGACTTACTGTGCGCAAGTACTGAGGGAGGGTGGCGTCGAAGACATCCCGACCGACACCAGTGGGGCGCTCAGGTGGCTGTTCAGGCAGTGAGGCTGACAACGTCGCCGTAACAGGAAGGAATGAGCATGCCGGTGCCACCGGGATGGGAGTGGATCGAGGACGCGGAGCACTGGGATGCGCCCGAAGGGCTGCGGCGGCCGGTCTCGTCGGTGGACATCAACCTCGCCATCAGGATGTTGTCGCGGGGCACTCTCGGCAACGACTTCAACATCCTCGCAGGACAGTTCATCAGCGAGTCCGAGCTGTTCAACATTTGGGTCGGTGCGACGAAAGGCACGAACCTGGACCCGCGGGAACTGGGGAGGCATCTCACCGAGATGAACCAGCGTACGCGCCGGGTCTACGAAGCGTGGCGGAACCTCGATGAGGGGACCGAAGGAACCTGGGAGGATCGCCTCATGGCCCTCAAGGCGACCATCCAGGCGGTGATCGCCGAAATGAAGGCGGAACGCACCGGCCGGTGAGGCCTCCCATCCACACTGGACTTCGCCCGTCAGGTCACCGGGATCGACGGGCTGAACGCCGGGTTCTGCGGCGGGTTCGTCACCTTGACGTTGCACGTCATGGTCCACGGGTTCCACACACCGTCCGCCTTCCGGTGGACCTCGAGGGTGAAGGTGGCCGTGGTGGTGACCTTGACCGTGGCCGTGCCGGGCGCGCCCGCGGTCAGGGACGGCACCACCGCGCCCGGCCCCTGCTCGAACAGCACCTCGAAGGCGCCACCGGCCGGATAGATCTGCTCGGGCACGGTCAGCCCGGTGACCGTCGGCCCGGAGAGCGTCGCGCCGGTCGCCGCCAGGCCCAGGTCGACGTGGCCGCGGAAGCCGTCGTAGCCGTAGGCGGTCAAGATCGCGTGCGGACCCGCTTCGAACCGCACGCCACCACCCACACCGGCCGGCGTGATCGTGGTGCCCGAGGCGACGGAGTCCGGGGCGTCGAACCGGGTTGTCATGGTCCCGGGTTGCGGGGTGACCCCCGGGAGCAGGGTGCAGGCGTTGAGCACCGGACCGGTCTGGTAGGTGACGGTCGCGGCGGATGCCGGGCCGGCCATGGCCACCGCCATCGCGGCGGCGCACGAAACAGTGGTGAGGACGCGCAGGAACACTTCGACTCCCCTTCGAATGTCCACAATGGATGTTGCGCTGTCAGGTGATCACGATGACCGGCTGGAACGCCGGGTTCTGGGCCGGGTTGGTCACCTTCAGCGTGCAGTTCACCGACCACACGACCCAGGTTCCGGTCGACGCCCGGTGGAGCTGGAGCCCTTCGCTGAAGCCCGTGCCCATCGCGAACGCGAGCGTGCTGTCGAAGCCCGCGGTGAACGTCTGGATCGGCCCGGCCGCCGGGAGCGTGATCGGGCCCGTCGTGCCGATGGGCTGCTCCGGGAAGTCGCCGCTGATCGTCCCGGTGGGGGGAGTCGCGTTCGAGACGGTGAACGAGCCGCCGAACGAGCCGCGGATCGCGTCGTAGCCGGCGCCGCGCAGCAGCGCGCGCAAGGTGCTCGGCAAGACGTGCGTCGCCGAGGGCAGCACCGTGAACGGCTGCCCGGGGTGGGGATCGGTGACGTCCAGCTGGGCGGTCAGGGACGTGGCTTGTGGTGCGAAGCCGGGGAACGCGCAGGTGTAGGTCAACATGCCGGTCTGTATCGTGACCGTCGCCGCGGCCGCCGTTCCCGCTGCCACGCCCGTGACGAGCAACGCTGCTGCGAGCGCCGTTCCGATCCTCATGGCTCCCCCTCGATTCGGTTTACCTCGGTTTCGCGGCCGCCTTCTGCGCCGCCGCAGCCTGCGAGCCCTGCTTGGGCGGGAGGGTGTCGGGCGGGCACTTGGTGTGGTCGGGCTCGGTGCACCCGTTCAGGTTGTAGGTGTCGATTTTGGCCTCGTTGCCCTTGCCCTTGCTCATGCCGGAGAGCAGCGGGGTGAGGTCCTGGCTGCCGGAGCCGCAGTCACGGAATTCGGGCAGCTCGAAGTTCGGGTCCTGGATGTGGCCGGTGGTGAAGGGGTCGTAATGACCGCTGACATTGAGGGTGATGGGGTCTTTCGTCACGCAGTCGGGGCCGACGTCGACCGGGACGCCGTTGATCTTCACGCCACTCACCCGGCCCTTCACGTTCAGCTTGGTGCTCAGCCAGATCTCGCCGTCGTCGCCGGTGTACAGCCCGCCGCCGATTTCGATCATCTTGCTGTTGAGGTAGTCCTCCGGCAGGAACTCGACGGTCGCCGTCACCGGCACGAACCCGAAGGCGAGGAACGTGGTGGTCGCCGGCTTGAACACGGCCGACCCGGACACCCGGGACTCGCCGGTGTCGAGGTCCACCGAGAAGAACCCGTTGATCAGGAGGGCGGGGTCGGACACGACGGTCGCGCCCAGCCTCTTGATGGTCGACTTCGTGAAGATGGTGATGAGGCCGAGCGGCACGGTGTATTCGTTCGCGGGTGGGGGTTCGTCTTCCTGCGCGGCTGCCGCACCGAGAGCGGCCTTCTGCTCGGGACCCGGCGTCGCCGTCGGCTGGACGAGGATCGTGCCCAGCGTCGCCTGCTGATCGGCGTCCAGGGTGCACGCGACCGGCGGCGCCGGCTGGGCGGCGGCGGGCGTGGCCGGCGCGTCGGGAGCGGCGGGAGTGGCGGCCGCGTCGGGCGCGGGGACGGCGGCCAGCGCGAGCGTCGGCGCGGTGACGTCGAAGATGACGGCGCCGATGGTGTTGATCGCGATCTCCGGCACGTCACCGGTGGCGGTGAGATTGACGTCGCCGGTTTCCGGCAGGGGCGTCGGGGCCACGGTGAGGGGGACCGGGATCTTGTCCGAGCGTTCGCCCTGGTGCACCGTGAGGTCGAGCTGCATCGCGCCCTGCACCGAACCGGCCGTGGCGCCGGCGGGCAGGAGCGACAGCGCGACGTCGCGGGGGAGGCTCAACTGCACCGAGTACTTGCTGATCGTCGCCGAGGTGCCCGTCTTCGCTTGGCTGGGCAGGGTCGCCGACGTCGCGACGGTGAGCTTGCGCGAGCCGAGCGGATCGGCGAAGGGACAGGTCACCGAGACCGACGCCGTCGCCGTCTTCTCCGGCGGGGCCTCGGGCGCGGGAGCGGCCGAACCGACCCCGGTCAGTGCGCCGTTCGCCGCGGACAGCAGGCCGGCGGCCGCCAGCGCGGTCACCGTGACGGAGCGGGGCCGGACTCGACGGGGCATCGGTTTCCCTGGTGTGTTCGGAAGCGGAGACGGAAGATCCCGGTGCGGACCCGGCGAGGGGCCCGCACCGGGAAACCCGGTCAGGAGACGGTGATGCTCGGGCTGAACGCGGTGTTCTGCGCCGGGTTGGTGACCTTCAGGGTGCAGTTCATCGTCCACGGCGTCCAGGTGTTGTTCGACTTCTTGTGGAACTCGAGGCTCGCCGTGACCGTGTTGCCCATCGACAGGGTGTCGGTGCCCGCCTCCGCCGGAGCGGTGTAGGTCGGGACGCTCGAGGTCTCGACCTGCGAGATGTTCACCGTGATCGCGCCGCCGGCCGGGTAGATGACCTCTGGAATTTCCAGCCCGGTGGCTGCCGGCTGCGACAGGGTGCCGGACGCCGCCGTCACCGGCACCGTGGCGGTGCCGCGGATGCCGTCGTAGCCGACCGCGGTGAGCAGCGCGTGGACACCGGCGCTGATCGTCGCGGCGCCGCCCACGTTGGCCGGGGTGAGGGTGCCGCCCGCCGCGACGGAGTCCTCGGCGTCCAGGTGCGACGTGACGAGGACCGGCTGCGGCGAGACGCCGGGGAAGGTGCAGGTGTAGGTCAGGGGCGTGGTACCGCCGGCGGTGTAGGTGACCGTGGCGGCGGCCGCGGTGCCGGCGGTCAGCACCGCGATGGCGCCGACGGCGGTAGCGGTGGTCGCGATTCCGGCGGACAGCCTGCTGAGTCGGGACATACCCATCTCCTTTGATTCAGTACAGTCTCGGCTTTGGCTGATCGATTGCTCGCCGTCGTTGCTCTCCGATCACGTTCGCCCGCCCCCATTGCCCCGAGCGGCGGGACGTGAATTCACCGACGTGCGAGGTGGAGGTCCATCTGCCGGGAATGAGGCTACTCGTGAGTTCATTACGGAACAAGACTTTGTGGCATCGTCAGTCCGCCGCGCCGAGGCGGCTCGGGTTTCTTGTTCGCGCCCGCGCAGGACCGGCGGTGGTTTCATCGGATCTTGACAAAGAACCACCGCGTGGCCGAACGGTGCCGAGAACGGTCTACCATTCACGATCTTGCCGAAGCAATCCGGGATAACGAAACGCGAGAAAGGAGGCTACCGTGCCACTTACTTCACGTTGTGAACGGGTATCGCTCAGGGGAGCCGTATTGACGGTCTCGGCGGCGATGGCCCTGTCGCTCTGTGCGTCGCCGGCGTCCGCGGCCACCGTGGGCGGGGTGATCGCCTGGGGGAAGCCGGACTTCGGCGTCACCGCTCCCCCGGCGGAGGCGCTGACCGGGGTCACCGCCGTGTCGGCGGGCACCACGACCGTGCTCGCCTTGAAGGGCGGGGCGGTCCTCGCGTGGGGCGCGAACAACTGGGGCGCCAACGAAGTGCCCGCCGCGGCGTTGTCCGGGGTCGGCCAGATCGCGTCGGGCTGGGGGCACGAGCTCGCGCTCAAGAACGGCACGGTCCTGGCGTGGGGCAACGACTGGTACGGCCAGACCGACCTGCCCGCCTCGGTGACCAGCGGCGTCACGGCGATCTCGACGTCCTACATGCACAGCCTGGCCCTCAAGCAGAGCGGTCAGGTGGTGAGCTGGGGCAGCCGGACCGACGTGCCGGCGGCCGCGCAGTCCGGCGTGACCGCGATCGCCGCCGGTGGCGACCACAACGTGGTGATCAAAAACGGCGGCGTGCTGGCGTGGGGGAGCAACGTCTACGGGCAGACGACCGTGCCGGCGGCCCTGTCGTCGGGTGTCACCGCGGTGTCCGCCGGGTTCCAGCACAGCCTGGCCTTGAAGGACGGCCGCGTCTACGCGTGGGGCCGCAACAACTACGGTCAGGCGACCGTCCCCGATGCGGCCCTGTCGGACGTCGTGGGCATCGATGCCGGGGCCAACCACAACCTGGCCTTCAAGGCCAATGGCGACATCATCGCGTGGGGTTCGAACATCGTCGGCGAGACCATTCCGGACCCGCTCCCGTGCGGGCCGGTCTTCGCGGTTTCGGCCGGGGACAGCGACAGCTTCGGGCTGAAGGAAGATCCCAACGCGCCGTGCTGAGCGGGCGGGTGGCGGGCGGTGCGCCCGCCACCCGGTGGGTCAGCTCGTGGTGTTGGGGGTCAGGGTGAGGTTGATCGTGTTGCCCGGCCCGGAAACCAGGGCGCCGAGCGCGAGGTCGGCGACCCAGCAGTTGGTGAATTCCGGGATCGTGTAGTCGGCCGAGATCGTGATCGGCGAGAAGATGTCGATGTCCTTCGCCACCAGGTTCAGGTCGATCGGGGTCTTCGTCTTGCAGGCACCCGGCACCGTGGGCAGCGGGATGACCGGCGAGAGCAGGCCGACCCAGATGTTGCTGATCTCCATGTTGGCCTTGGCGTGCGTGGTCAGCGTGGAGTCGGCCAGGGTGCCGGTGGCGGGGCCGAGCGGGATCACCTTCACCGTCGCCTTGATCTTGAACAGGCCCGAAACCAGCGAGATGTTCGCCTGGGACGGCGGCAGGCTCAGGTCCGCGCTGAGGCCGACTTCGCCGGTCTCGTCGTTGACGAGCAGGTTGCCGGCCAGAGTGCCGGGGCCGAGGTTCATGGTGCTGCCGGTCTTCTTCACCACCGTGTTGCCGGTCACCGCGAAGGAGACCGGGAACGGGATGACCTCGGCCGACGCCGGGGTCGCGGTGACCACGGTCATCGCCACGGTCGCCGCCGACGTGAGCACGGCCAGTCTCTTCAGCTTCGTTGCCACGGACATGGTTGTCCTCCTTGTGCGTTTCCCGGCCGTTTCCGGGTGCTCCCGGAAACGGTTACGTGCGGTATTGCGGTGGGCCGGGTCAGCGGGCTTCGAGCTCGGTGATGACCCAGCCGCCGGTGGTGTGCTCCGCGGTCACGGAAAGCTGCGCCGCGGCACTGTCGGTCGCATTGTTGTCGGCCCGGACGGCTGATTGATCGAGAAAGACGAGTAACCGCGCGTGGCCATTCTTCAGTTCCTGAACGGCGATGGCGGAAACACGCGAAGTGAGCACGAGTTTCTGCTCCGGCGCCTTGCGCCGGACTTCGGCGAAGAGCTTGTCGTAGGAATCCTTGGCCGACCCGCGCAGCACGGCGGCGGCGGCCTTTTCGGTGACGTCGGTCCGGTCGTAGGAATAGGAGAAGATCCGGTTGACGGCGAGGCTGACGGCGGAGCTGACATCGGCGGTGGCGGCGACGTCGGTGAGAGCCAGGTTCGCGGCGGCGGGAGTGTTCGCGGCGGCGCGGGCTTCGAGGGTGAACCAGGCACCGGCCCCGGTCAGGACGACGGCGGCGGCGAGGAGGAGGACGGGGAGGCGGCGCCAGGCGGGCCGGGGCCTGGCGGGCTCGGCTTCGGTCGCGGAGTCGGTTTCGGTCGGGGCTGCCTCGGCGGCTTCGGCTTCGGCCTGGTCAGCTTCGGCTTCGGGTCCGGCTTCGGCCTGGTCGGCTTCGGCGGCTTCGGGCTCGGCCGCGTGGTCCGCGTGGTCCGCGGGGGAGGCAGCGGCCGCGTCGCCCTCGGCGGTGTTTGCGCCAACGGCGTCAGTGGCAGCAGCGTCGGTTTCGGCCGGCTCGTCCACGGCCGTCTTCGCGCGGCTCATCGGGCACCCACCGGCAGCTGGTCCAGCGCGCTCAGCTTCCACCCGTCCGGCGTCCGGCTCAGCGCCGCCGCGAAGCGGTTGCGCTTGACCGCCGGGGCCGTTCCCTGCTTGGCCATCGTGATCTCCACCGAGGCCAGCATCTTCGCCGTGCCCGCGTGTTCGTCCAGCTCGCTCAGCGCCGCGTCCACCACGCGGCCCGTGGCCACCGTCGCGTTCGACGCCAGGGTCTTCTTCACCGTCTCGTCCGTGCGGGCCAGCTGGTCGTGCAGCGGTCCCGTCGAGGCCGACAGCCACTTGCCAAGGCCGCCGTTCACGTCGTGGTAGTCCAGCGTGTTCAGCTCGGCCACCAGCGTGCGGCCGGTGGCCAGTGCCTCGTCGCGGGCCACCCCGTACGTCACCGAAGACGCGTGGGCCGCCGAGTACCAGGAATACCCCGACCAGCCCGCGAACACGGCCGCCGACGCGGCCAGCACCACCGAAGCGACCTTCACCGCAGCCACAGCATCTCCTCCAGGCTCGTCGCCGTCGCCTGCGTGCCGAGGCCGAGGGGACCGGTCAGCCCGCCCGGCAGCGCCGGGGCCGGGGCCGGCGGGTGCGGCGCGTTCTGCGCGCCGCGCACCGAGCTTTCGTTCCCGTACGGCAGCGTGCAGGCCGCGTCGGTGTTGAACGGCATCGGCGAGAGGTCCGTGCTCGGCCGGTGCGGCGTCTGCTCGTACCCCTGCAGGCACGGCGGCGGGCTGTTGAAGTTCAGCGCCAGCCCCATCTTCAGCGCGTCGCCGGAGTCGTTCAGCGCCGAACCCACCGCCGCCACCGCCTTCGGGGTGTCGACGAGGAACTGCTCCTCCGCCGCGGTGCGGGTGGCGAACACCCGGGACGTCGTCAGCAGGTTGGCCAGCAGGATCGGCAGGCCGGGGTCGTTCTCCTTGAGCAGCCCGCCCAGCTCGGACGCCGCCGGCGGGGCGGCCGCGATCAGCCGCCGCAGGTCGCCGTCGGAACTGGCCAGCTGCTGGGCGAAGACGCGGGCGTTGCTGCTGAACGAACGCCACTCCGCCGAAGACCCGAGCTGGGTGCGCAGCACCGTCGCGCCGTCGCCGATCAGCTTCGACGTCTGCGGCAGGTGGCTGCTCGCCTCCTGCGTGAACGTCGTCGCCGAGTCCATCAGCGCCTGGAGGTCCGGGCCGCTGCCGCGCAGGGCGTCGTCGAGCTCGTTCACCACCGTGCGCAGGTCCTGGGTCGGCACCGACGCGGTGAACGAGTCCAGGTCCGTCAGCAGGCTGTTCACCGGCAGCGGCAGCGTCGTCGACTCGCGCCGGATCACCGAACTGCCGTCGAGGTAGGGCGCGTCGGCCGTGCGCGGCTGCAGGTCGACGTACTGCTCGCCGACCGCCGAGCGGTTCGCCACCACGGCCCGCGAGTCCGCCGGGATGGGCGGGGCCGCGTCGTCGATCAGCAGGTCCGCCTCCATCCCGGTGACGGTGAGCCGCAGCTCGCCGACCCGGCCGACGGCGACACCGCGGTAGGTCACCTCGCCGTTGGTGAACAGCCCGCCGCCTTCGGCGAGCTCGAGCTTCACCGTGTAGCTGCCCGACCCGAACAGCCGGCCGAGCCCGGCGTAGTTGGCGCCGACGAACGCCGTCGTGGCCAGCGCGATCACGATGAACAGGACGACCTGGACGCGTATTCTGCGGCTCAGCATCAGCGGCCTCCGGAGGGGACCGAGGTGGTGCTGCTCGGCAGCGGGGGGAAGATCGGCAGGCCCGACGTCGGGACACCCTCGTTGAGCGGGGGCAGCGGCGCCCCGGGTGCCGGGATCATCGAGACGAAGGCGTTGACGTAGTCGCCCTTCACCGCGCCGAGCACCGAGTCCGGGAACGGGAACGTCGGCAGCATCTGCAGCGACTGCGGCAGGTTCTCCCCGGCCGCGGCCAGCTGGCCCAGGATCGGCGCCAGCGCACGCAGGTCGGCGACCATGTCGTCACGGGTGCGGTCGACGACGTCGGTCGCCACCGTGGAGAGCCGGTCCAGCGACTGCAGCATCGAGACGAGCTGGGTGCGCTGGTCGGTCAGCGTCTGCAACCCCGGCGTGAGGTCGGTCAGCGCGCCGGAGACCTGCTCGTGGCGGTTCGCCAGCGTGGTCGACAGCCGGTTCAGCCCGTCGAGCGCTTCGGTGATGTCCGAGCGGTGCGCGTCCAGGTCGGTCACCAGGGTGTTCACCCCGGACAGGAACGACCGGATCTGGTCTTCGTTGCCGTCCATCACCTTCGACAGTTCCCGGTTGATCGTCTGCAGCTGCCCGATCCCGCCGCCGTTGAGCAGCAGGGACAGGGCGCCGAAGATCTCTTCGAACTCGGGGTTGCGGTTGGTGCGGTCCAGGGTGATCGTGGCGCCGTTCGCCAGCCGCGGTGTCCCGGCGGGTTTCGCGTCGCCGTCCGGCGGGGCCAGCTCGACGAACTTCTCGCCGAGGAGGCTGGACTGGCGCAGCCGCGCGACCGCGTTGGCGGGCAGCACGACGTCGCCGTTGACTTCGAGCACCGTTTCGGCCGTCCAGCCGTCGCCGCCCAGCCGGACTTCCCGCACCCGGCCCACCGGGACGTCCCCGACCTTCACCGCGGCCTGCGGCACGAGGTCGAGCACGTCGGCGAACTGCACGGTCACCGAGTACGGGTGGGCGCCGACGTCGGCGCCGCCGGGCAGGGGCAGGTCGTAGACGCCCCTGAACTCCCCCGACGAGCAGCCGGCGAGCGTCAGGCACCCGATGGTGACGACGGCGAGCATGCGCTTCATCGCCCGCCTCCGTTCGTGTAGACATCACCGGTGACCGGCAACGGCAGTGGCTGGAGGTAGTAGTCGAAGTTGCCGCGGCCGCGCAGCTGCCCGGTGGCCGGGTCGACCGCGTTGAGCACGTTGGTCACCGCGAGCGGGACGTCGTCGAGCGTTTCGGCCAGCGACGCGCGCTGCTCGACGAGGGTCCGCGTCGTCGTCACCAGGTTGTCCACATTGGCCTTGAGCGCGCCGCGGTTGTCGCGGATGAAGCCCTGGACGTCCGCGAGCGCGCGGCCGAGGCCGTCGAGGGCCTGCGCCAGCTCGCCGCTGTTGGCGGCGAGGGTGCCGGAGATCTGGGCCAGCTGCTGGTTGACGTTGCTCACCTGGCTGTCGTTGGTGGCCAGCATGGTGGTGAACTGCTGCAGTTCGCTGACCGTGCCGAAGAGGTCGCTCGAGTTGCCGGCCAGCGTGCGGGCCAGCTGGGCGAAGTTGCGGATGCTGTCGTTGACCGTGCGGCCGTTGCCCTGCAGGTTCTGCGCGCCGGTCTTCAGCAGGTCCGACAGCGCGCCCTGGGAGTTGGCGCCGTTCGGGCCGAGCGCCTTCGAGATCGTGTCGAGGCTGGCGTAGAGCTGGTCGAGCTCCACCGGGGTGGCCGTCCGCTGGATCGGGATCGTCGCGCCGTCCGGCAGCCGCGGCCCGCCGCGGGCCGGCTTGGCGAACTGCAGGTAGCGGTCGGCGACGACGCTGGGCGCGATCACCAGGAGCGTGGTGTCCTCGGCGACGCCGACCGAGCCGTCGATGCTCATGTCCACCTGCACCTGCTCGCCGCGCGGGGCGACCTGGTCGACCTGGCCGATCCGGACGCCGAGCACGCGCACGTCCGAACCGGGGTAGACGCCGACCGCGCGGCTGAAGAACGCCGTGACGTGGTGCTGCCCCGAGCCGGAGAACACCCACCACAGGGCGGCCGTGACGACGAGGGCGAGCAGCAGGGCGGCGGCGACGAAACGGCTCGCCAGTACGCCGGCGCGGGTTGTGGTCAGCACGCTCACTTGGCCCCTCCCGGGTTCTTCGGCGGGGTGCAGGGGTCGTGGTTCTCGGGCAGCAGCCCGCAGAGGTAGGCGTCGATCCAGCGGCCGTTGCCGGTCGTGTTGGTGAGCACCCGGAAGTACGGGCCGGCCAGCTGCAGGCCCCTGCTGAGGTTGTCGTTCTGCCGCTTGAGCAGGTCGGTGACCTGGTTGAGCGACTGCAGGGCCGGCTTGAGCGCGTCGGTGTTGTCCCGCACCAGCCCGCTGAGCTGGCCGGCCAGCCGCGCCGAGCCGTCCAGCAGGTCCCGGATCGCGTCGCGGCGGCTGTTCAGCTCGGTGAGCAGCAGGTTGCCGTCGCCGATCAGCTTCTCGAAGTCCTCGTTGGAGTTCGCCAGCGTCGTGGTCAGCTTCCGGGCGTTGGCCAGCAGCTCGGCGATCTGGCTGTCGCGGCTGGAGACCGTCTTGGACAGCTGGGACAGCCCGTCGAGCGCGCTGCGGACGTGTTCGGGGGAGTTGCGGAAGGTGTCCGACAACGTGGTGAAGCTGTCCGCGAGCTGCTTGGTGTCGATCGCGCCCACGGTGTCGGCGAGGCCGTTGAAGGCGTCGGTGACGTCGTAGGGCGTGACCGTCCGGGTCCGCGGGATGGGCCGGTCCGGGTCCTGGACGGCGTCGCCCGTGGGGTTCAGCGCGAGGAACTTGCGGCCCAGCAACGTCTTGATCTTGATCTCGGCGGACGTGCGGTCGCCGATCCAGGCGTTCTTGACCCGGAAGGAGACGAGGACGTGGTCGTCGGCCAGCTGCACACGGCGGACCTCGCCGACCTTGATGCCGGCGATCCGGACCTCGTCGTCGGACTGCAGGCCGGCGGCTTCGGAGAACTCGGCCTCGTACGTGGTGCCGCCGCCGACGATCGGGAGGTTGTCGTAGTTGAACGTGACGGTGAGCAGCGCGGCCAGCGCGACACTGCCGAGCACGCCGAGGACGAGCGGGTTGCGCTCCTTGAAGGACTTCACGATTCGCACCTCGGCGTGGTGGTCCGCACTCCGCGCGGGGGCGTGGCTTCGAGCGTGGCGCGGCAGAGGAAGAAGTTCATCCACGAGCCGTAGGTGGCGGCCCGGCCGATCTCGTTGAACTTCACCGGCAGGTTGGTCAGGAAACTGTCCACATCGGACTGGTTCTGGGCCAGTGTCCCGGCGACGTCCTTCAGGCCGGCGATGCTGTCCTTCAGCGGCGGGCGGGCCTGCTCGAACAGCCCGGCGGTGGACTCGGTCAGCGCGCCGATCCCGCTGATCGCGTCGCCGATCGCGGCCCGGTCGCCCGCCAGCCCGGACACCAGCTGCCGCAGGGTCGAGACGAGGTTCGCCAGCGCGTCGCCCTTGCCGTTGACGGTCTTGAGCACGTCGTTGAGGTTGCCGATCACCTCGCCGATCACCTTGTCGCGCCCGGCGAGGGTGGTGGTCAGCGAACCGGTGTGCTGCAGCAGGCTCTCGACGGTGCCGCCTTCGCCCTGCAGCACCTGGACGATCTCGCCGGAGAGCTCGTTGACGTCCTTCGGCGACAGCGCCTGGAACAGCGGTTTGAAGCCGTTGAAGAGGTCGGTGAGGTCCAGGGCGGGAGTCGTGCGGTCCAGCGGGATCTCCGCGCCTACGGGCAGTTGCTCCCGGGTGGCGGTGTTCCCCCGTTCGAGGGCGACGTACCGCTGCCCGACCATGTTGCGGTACTTGATGACCGCGCGGACGTCGGCCGGCAGCCGCCGGCCCTGGTCGAGGGAGAACCCGACCACCGCCCGGTTGCGGTCGCCGATCTCCAGGGACTCGACCTGGCCAACGCGGACCCCGGAGATGCGCACGTCGTCGCCGACGTTGAGCGAGGTGGCGTCGAGGAACTTGGCCGTGTAGCGCTCGGCGGAGCCGACGCCGGAGTTCGTGATGGAGATGGCCAGCAGCATCGTCGCCAGCGCCGTGACGGCGATGAAGACGAGGCTCTTGATCAGCGGGGCGGCGATGTTCCTCACTTGAGCGTCACCTCCGTGCCGCGGTAGAGCGGCCCGACGAGCACGCTGCTCCAGGCCGGGACCTCGGCCGTCGGCACCCCGATCGACGGGGCGACCAGCGTGGACAGCAGTTGCTGCTCCTGCGGCGAGTTCGCGACCCCGAGGTCACCCTGGCCGCCGGTGAGCAGCGGGTGCCCGGTGGTCCCCGGGGCGGCCGCGGCGGTGCCGATCGTCGGCGAGACGCCGGAGGGGTAGCACCGCGGCTCGCCGCCGCCGGTGAAGCGCGGGTCGTCCCGGCCGGGCAGGTACTTGCCGCTGTCGGGGACGATCGCGACCTCGGCGTGGAAGCCCGGTTCGTGCGTGCCCGCGCCGAGCACCTTGTCCATGGATTTCCTCAGTGCGTTGAGCGAGCCGATCGTGCAGGCGAAGCTGGGGGAGTACTTCGCCGCGACCTCCAGCGGCGCGCGGCTGTCGGCGGCCAGGGAGATGAGGTTGTCCCGGTTGTTGGCCAGGAAGGTGGCGACCTCCTGGGACGACGACGTCACCTGCTGGTACACCCCGGCCAGGTCGGCCTGCTTCTCCTTGACCGTGCCGAGCGTGACCGCGGAGTCGGTGAGGGCGTCCAGGAGGTCGGGCGCGATGTCGCCGTAGAGCCGGGAAACCCCGGCGAGGTCCCGGAGGTCCGAGGTCAGTTGCGGGAGGTCGGGGTTGAAGTCCTTCAGGTAGTCCGCGGCGGTGTCGATCGTCTTCCCGAGCTGCTCGCCGCGTCCCTCCAGGGCCGTCGAAACCGCGGTCAGCGTCGTCGCCAGCTTCTGCGGCTGGACCGCCTGGAGCACCGGCAGCAGGTTGTCGAAGACCCGTTCCAGCTCGACCGCGTTCGCCGAATGGTCCTGCTCGATGACGTCGCCGGCGACCAGGTGCGGGGCCCGCCCGCCGTCCGGGATGGACAGCTGGACGTACCGCTCGCCGAACAGCGTCTTCGGGACGAGCAGCGCGGAGACGTTGCGGGGCAGCATGTCGACCTTGCCCGGTTCGAGAGCAAGCGCTATCTCGGCGCCCTGCGGCGTCGCCCGGACGTCGCGGATCTCCCCGACGAGCACGCCGCGGGCCTTGACCTGGCCGCCCGGCGAGAGCTGGTTGCCGATGCGGCTCGCCTTGAGCGTCACCGGGACCGTGGTGACGAAGTCCTTGTCGTACACCTTGATGGAGAGGGTCACCAGCACGCCCATCACCACGAGGAACAGCACCCCGGCGGTGCGGACCCCGGCCTTGCGGCGGGTATCGCGTCTCATCCGGCCACCTGCACGGTCGTCGTCGCGCCCCAGATCGCCAGGGACAGGAAGAAGTCGATGACGCTGATCGCGACGATCGCGGTGCGCACCGCGCGGCCCACCGCGACGCCGACGCCGGCCGGGCCGCCGCTCGCGCGGAAGCCGTAGTAGCAGTGCGCCAGGACCACCACGACGCTGAACACCAGGACCTTCCCGAACGACCACAGCACGTCGCCGGGGGGCAGGAACAGCAGGAAGTAGTGGTCGTAGGTGCCCGCGGACTGGCCGAAGAACAGCACGGTGACCTCGCGCGAGGCGAGGTAGCTCGACAGCAGCCCGATCGCGTACAGCGGGATGACGGCGAGGAAGCCGGCGATCACCCGGGTCGTCACCAGGTACGGGACGCTGGGGATGCCCATGACCTCGAGGGCGTCGATCTCCTCGGAGATCCGCATCGCACCCAGTTGCGCGGTGAAGCCGCAGCCGACGGTCGCGCTCAGCGCGAGCCCGCTCACCAGCGGCGCGATCTCGCGCGTGTTGAAGTAGGCGGAAACGAACCCGGCGAACGCCGACGTCCCGACCTGGTTCAGCGCGGAGTAGCCCTGGAGCCCGACGACCGTGCCGGTGGCCACGGTCATCCCGATCATCACGCCGATCGTGCCGCCGATGACGGCCAGCGCGCCGCTGCCGAAGCTGACCTCGGCCAGCAGGCGGACGACCTCGCGCAGGTAGCGGCGCAGGGCCCGCGGCGTCCACGCGATCGCGCGGATGAAGAAGAGGATCTGGTCGCCGAGGGTGTCGAGGAACCCGAACCGGCGGTCGACGGCCTCGCGTACCCGTGCTGTTCTCGGGACTTCCGTGGTCGTCACTTCAGCTCCCCTTGGGCGGAACGAGTTGCAGGTAGACGGTGGTGAGGATCAGGTTCAGCACGAACAGCAGCAGGAACGTGATGACCACGGACTGGTTGACCGCGTCGCCGACGCCCTTCGGGCCGCCCTTGGGGTTGAGGCCGCGGTAGGAGGCGACCACCCCGGCGACGAAGCCGAAGATGAGGGCCTTGATCTCGCTGATCCACAGGTCGGGCAGCTGGGCCAGGGCCGAGAAGCTGGCCAGGTAGGCGCCCGGGGTGCCGTGCTGCATGATCACGTTGAAGAAGTAGCCGCCGAGCACGCCGACGACGCTGACCATGCCGTTGAGGAAGACCGCGACGCCCATCGCGGCGAGCACCCGCGGCACGATGAGCCGCTGGACCGGCGAGACGCCGAGCACCTCCATCGCGTCGATCTCTTCGCGGATGGTGCGGGAACCGAGGTCGGCGCACATCGCGCTGCCGCCGGCGCCGGCGATGAGCAGTGCCGTGACGATCGGGCTGGCCTGCTGGATGATCGCGAGCACGCTCGCCGCGCCGGTGAACGACTGCGCGCCGATCTGCGTGGTCAGCGAGCCGATGTGCAGCGCGATCACCGCGCCGAACGGGATCGAGACCAGCGCCGTCGGCAGGATCGACACGCTCGCGATGAACCAGAACTGCTGGATGAACTCCCGGACCTGGAACGGGCGGCGGAAGGTCAGCCGGACGACGTCGAGACCGAGTCCGTAGAGCCGGCCGGTCTGCCGCAGTGCGGCCGCCCCCGGGAACGACGCCGTCGTCGTCCGTTCGGCCATTAGTGTGCCTCCAGCGGTTTCGGCGGCACGCCGAATACACCCGAGATGACCAAGGGGAAATGGACCGAACGGACTAATTATTGTCGGCCATTCACGGTCTCGGGAGCACCGTGCCGTTTCCTACTGGTCGGTACGCTAACGACGGCCTTGCTGGGAGACAAGAACTTGAGCAAGATCACGGGGTCACGGGCTGGTAACCGCGCATTTCTTGTCCGGTGCTGACAAACGGACCCGATCTTGTTATCAGCGAAGGAAAAGAAACTCGCCTCCCGCCCCCGGCGACGCTTGACGATCCACCCCGGTTTGTCAATTCCCGCGCACGCTTGTCGTGCGGGACGGGTCGACACGCGTGATCAGGAAGCCGACACGCGTGATCAGGAAGCCGACACGCGTGATCAGGGAGACGACACGCCGCGGGAACCCGGGCGGTGCCGTGTCGACCCTGCAATCACGCGTGTCGACCCTTCGGGCACGGTCAGGACTTGAGGGCGGCGAGGAGTTCGTAGGAGCGGACGCGGTCGGCGTGGCCGTGGACCATCGTGGTGACCATCAGCTCGTCCGCGCCGGTGTCGGCCAGCAGCTGCTCGAGTCCCTTTTGGACGGTTTCCGGCGAGCCGACGACGCTGGAGCCGAAGCGCTCGGCCAGGAACGCGCGGTCCATCTCGGTGTACGGGTACTCCGCGGCCTCTTCCGGCGTCGGCAGCGCGATCGGGCGGCCGCGGCGGAGGCTGAGGAACGTCAGCCCGGACGGCCCGGCCAGGAAGCGGGCGCGCTCGTCGGTCTCGGCGGCGACCACGGACACGCCGAGCATCACGTACGGCTCGTCGAGCACCCCCGGCCGGAAGTTCTCGCGGTAGAGCTGGACGGCCGGCACGGTGTTCTCGGCGGCGAAGTGGTGGGCGAAGGAGAACGGTAGCCCGAGCCGACCGGCGAGCTGGGCGCTGAAGCCGCTCGAGCCGAGCAGCCACACCGGCGGCTGGTTGCCCTCGGCCACCACGGCGTTGACCCCGCGCGCCTCCGAATGGGTGAAGTAGCCGATCAGTTCCTGCAGGTGCTCCGGGAAGTTTTCCGCGGACAGCCCGCCCGGGCCGCGCAGGGCCAGCGCCGTGCGCTGGTCGGTGCCGGGCGCGCGGCCGATGCCGAGGTCGATGCGGCCCGGGTGGAACGCCTCCAGGGTGCCGAACTGCTCGGCGACGACCAGCGGCGCGTGGTTGGGCAGCATGATCCCGCCCGAGCCGACGCGGATGCGCTCGGTGGCGTCGGCGACGTGCCCGATCAGCACGACGGTGGCCGAGCTGGCGATGCCGGGCATGTTGTGGTGCTCGGCCAGCCAGTAGCGGTGGTAGCCCAGCCGTTCCGCGGCGCGGGCGAGGTCCAGGGTGTTGCGCAGCGTCTCGCCGACGGTGTTCCCCTCCGAAACGGGGGACAGGTCGAGCACGGACAGCGGCACGTCAGGCAGTGAGCTCACAACCGGGGTCAACGCCCCGGTGCCGCCATTGCTTCCCGAAGTGCCGCCGGATCACCGCCGCGGAAGGTCACGACGCCGTCCGGCCGCACGAGCAGCGCGTCGGCCGGGGCGTCCGGGCAGGCGGCTGTGACGATCTTCACGCCCGGACCGGCGGTTTCCCGCAGGTCGGCGCGGTCGGCGAAGTCGAACAGCACGGTCCGCGCGGCGCGCATGACTTCCGCCACCCGGGTCGGCTCGCCACCGACGGTCAGCGGCAGGTCGGGGACGTACGGGAGCTCGTCGGCGTCCCGCAGGAGCCCGGCCAGGTGCCGGGTCGCGTCGGGAAACGCGGCCAGTTCGCCGAAGAGCGTCCGCAGGGCGTCGCCGTCCTCGCCGGTCAGGCGGTCGAGCAGGGCCTGGACGCGGGTCTGCGTCAACGTCCGCGCGGCCACCGGGTGCCGCTCGGCGTGGTAGCTGTCGAGCAGCGCCTCCCCGGCGGTTCCACGGACGACGGCGGCGAGCTTCCAGCCGAGGTTGACCGCGTCCAGCAGCCCGACGTTGAGCGAGGAACCGCCGGCGGGGAAGAGGTGCGCGGCGTCGCCGGCCAGGAACACGCGGCCGGCCCGGTACTGCGAGGCGAGCCTCGCCGAGCTCGCCGTTCGCGACAACCACAGCGGTTCGCCCAGCGGTAGGTCGATGCCGAGGACCCGCCGGACGGCGGCGCGGAACTCGTCGAGCGTCGGCTCGCCGGGCGGCTCCGGCGTCACTTCGCGGACGCCGGCGATCACGACGCCCGGCGTCAGCGAGGTCACCAGCACCCGGCCGCCGGGACGGCGGTTCCAGCCGCGCTCCAGTCCTGTCACCGTGGCGAAGAGGTCCACGTCCGCCCGGAAATGCCCGAGGCGCATCAGCTCGTCGCCGGTGGTGCCGGGGAAGCCGATACCGGCCAGCTCGCGGACGCGGCTGCGCGCGCCGTCGCAGCCGACGATGTACCGAGGCTCGATGCGGTACTCCCCGTCCGGGCCGCGGACGGTGCCGAGGTCCACCAGTTCGTGGCCGCGCCGGAGTTCGACGCCGAGCTCGGTCGCGCGCTCTGCCAGCAGGGCCTCCATCCGTGGCTGCTGCAGCATGAGCCCGCGCAGTGGCGTGTCCGGCCCGGACAAGTCGAGGGGGACCGGACCGAAGGGGAAGCCGGGCAAGGGGCCGGCGAACGTCGCCTCGGCCCGGAACCGGTCGAGGAGTCCCCGGTGGTCCAGCTGCTCGACGATCCGGCCGCCGAGCCCGTTCGCACGCGGCCGCCGGTCCGGTTCGGTCCGCCGGTCCAGGACCACCACCTTCGCGCCGCCGAGCCGCAGCTCCGCCGCCAGCATCAGGCCCACCGGGCCCGCTCCGATCACCGCTACGTCCATCACGCCCTCCAGATTGTCAGTTCAAACTGACGCGAGTGTCAGGCTAGACTGACATCCGTGGAAGCGGAAGAGCTTTCGGGACGCGTCTCGGAAACGGACCCGGCGGTGGCGTTGCGGGCGGTGGGCGCCCTGCACCGGCTCGCCGAGCAGGTCGAAGCGGCGGCCGTCGCGCACGCGCGGGAGCGGGGCTGGTCGTGGGAGCAGATCGGGGACGCGCTCGGCGTCGCCCGGCAGTCCGTGCACGCCAAGTACGGGAAGTGAGGTGGCTCGTGCTCGACCGGCTGATCGCCAAGAGCCCGTTCGCCGTGGTGGTGACGGCGGCCCTGGAGGAGTCCCGCCGCCGCGGCGACCGGCGGCTCGGCACCGAACACCTGCTGCTGGGCCTGTTGCACGACCCGGACAGCGCGCTCGCGCTCGGCATCGGCCTGGCCGAGGCTCGCGCGGCCCTGGACCGCCTGGACCGGGCGGCCTTGGCGGCGCTCGGCATCGAGGTCGAAGGCCTCCGCCCGGCCGAAGTCCCGGCGCGGCGCGGAAAGCTGACGCTGGGAGCGCTCACCTCCGGTGCGCGCGCGGTCGTCAACGAGGCGATCGGCGGGACGCCGCGGCCGCGCGATCCGGCGCGGCTGCTGCGGGTGCTGGTGAAGCTGACCCCGCCCGACCCGGCGGCCGATTTGCTGGCGGAACTCGGCGTCGACCGGGAAGCGGTTCACCGGTCGCTGGATTCGCGCACCTGATCGCGCGCTTTTGGCTACGGTGGGCGAACCGGAAAATGAACAACAGGAGGACCGGGTGCCGCGTCCCGAGCGACCCTTGGATGCCGGGGACGATCTGCTGATCGAATTCGCCGCCGATCTCCGGCGGTTGCGCGAGAGCGCCGGAAATCCGACCTACCGCGAGCTCGGGCGGCGCGCGCACTACTCGGCGGGGACGCTGTCGGAAGCCGCCGGCGGGCGGAAACTCCCCAGCTTGGCGGTCACCCTGGCCTACGTCCGGGCCTGTGGCGGGGTGCCGGGGGAATGGGAGGAACGCTGGCACGCCGTCGCCGAAGAGTCGCGCGCGGAGGGTACCGGTTCACCGCTCGAGCCGGAACCAGGGGAAATTCCGCCGTACGTCGGGCTGGCCGCTTTCACGCCCGCCGACTCGGACCGATTCTTCGGCCGGGAACGACTTGTCGAAAAAGTTGTCGAACGGCTCGGGAGACAACGTTTTCTCGCTGTCCTCGGCGCGTCCGGCTCGGGGAAGTCGTCCCTGCTGCGGGCCGGTCTGCTGCCTTCGGTGAAGGGCCCGGCCCTGCTGCTCACCCCGGGGCACCGCCCGCTGCAGGAGTGCGCGGTCAAGTTCGGCGCCGCGCTCGGCGTCGCGCCCGGGGCCCTGCTCGACGACTTCGCCGCGCACCCGCGCAACCTCGGCCTCGCCGCCCGTCAGCTGGCCGACGGCGAGGACGAAGACCTCGTGCTGGTCGTCGACCAGTTCGAGGAGGTCTTCACCCTCTGCCAGGACGACCAGGAGCGGGCCCGGTTCCTCGACGCCCTCGTCACCGCGACCACCGAACCCGGCAGCCGCACCCGGGTCGTGCTCGGCATCCGCACCGACTTCTACACCCACTGCGCGCGGCACGCCGAGCTCGCCGAGGCCATGCAGGACGCCCAGGTCCTGGTCGGCCCGATGACGACCGAGGAGCTCCGGCAGGCGATCTCGCGGCCCGCCGTCGACACCGGGTACCGCGTCGAGAACGCCCTGGTCTCCCGGCTCGTCGCCGATGCCACCGGCCAGCCCGGGGTGCTGCCGCTGCTTTCGCACGCGCTGCTGGAGACGTGGCGGCGGCGCCGCGGCACCACGCTGACCCTGGCCGGCTACGAGTCGACCGGCGGCATCGAGCGGGCCATCGCGCAGACGTCCGAAGGCACCTTCGCGAAGCTTTCCCCGCGTCAGCAGGGGCTGGCGCGGCAGGTCTTCCTCCGCATGACCGCGCTCGGCGAAGGCACCGAAGACACCAAGCGGCGCATCGGCCGCGCCGAGCTCGACGCCGACGACACCGACGACACCGACGACACCGACACCGCCGTGGTTCTCGCCGAGCTGGCCGCGGCCCGGCTGGTCACCCTCGACGACACCGGCATCGAGATCGCCCACGAAGCCCTCATCCGCGGCTGGCCGCGCCTGCGCGAGTGGCTCACCGAAGACCGCGAAGGCCTGCGCGTCCACCGGCAGCTCACCGAGGCGACCGGCGCCTGGGAAGCCGTCGACGAGGACCCGGGCTGGCTCTACCGCGGCACCCGGCTGGCCATCGCCCGGGAGTGGGCCGCGCGCCAGGACGCCGCGCTGTCGCGGCGCGAACGGCGGTTCCTCGACGCCAGCCTCGCCGTCGAACACGCCGAGCGGGACCGCGACCGCCGCCGCACCCGGCGGCTTCGCCAGCTGGTCGCGCTCCTCGCGGTGCTGCTGGTCGTCGCCGTGACCGCCACCGTCTACGCCGTGCGCGCCGAGACCACGGCCACCGAGCAGCGCAACGACGCGCTCGCGTACAAGGTCGCCGGTCAGGCGCTGGCCATGCGCGCCACCAACCCGGCGCTGGCCGCGCAGCTCGCGCTCGCCGCGTACCGCCTCGATCCCGGGGCCGACGAGCGCAGCGGCCTGCTCGGCATGTTCGGTTCGCCGTACGCGACGCGGCTCACCGGGCACACCGGCCGGGTCAACACCGTCGCCCTCCGCCCGGACGGGCGGGTCATCGCCACGGCCAGCTGGGACGGCACGGCCCGGCTCTGGGACGTCCACGACCCGCACCACCCGGTGCCGCTGGGCGTGCTCACCGGGCACGAAGGCAACGTGAACAACATCGCCTTCGCGGCCGACGGCCGGACCGTCGCCACCGCGGGCTTCGACGGCACCGTCCGCGTCTGGGACGTCTCCGACCCGGCGCGGCCGGGGCCCGGCACGACGATCGAGCGGCACGAGGGCAAGGCCTACGCCGTGGCGTTCAGCCCCACCGCGCCGCTGCTGGCGACCGCCGACGTCAAGGGCACGATCCGGCTCTACGACACCACCGACGCCGCCCACCCGAGGCCGTCCGGGGAACTGACCGGGCACACCTCCTACGTCAACAACCTGGCCTTCAGCGGCGACGGCCGGCTGCTCGCCTCGGCGTCGGCCGACAAGACCGCGCGCGTCTGGGACGTCGCTTCACGGACCCAGCTCGGCGTCGTGGCCGGGCACACCGACGTCGTGCACTCGGTCGCGTTCAGCCCCGGCGGGCCCGTGCTCGCCACGGCGAGCCAGGACCAGACCGCGCGGCTGTGGGACATCGCCGACCCGGCCCACCCGGCGCCGCTGGCGTCGCTCACCACCCACAAGGCGATCGTGCGCTCGGTGGCCTTCACCGCGGACGGGCGCACGCTCGCCACCACCGGCTTCGACCGCACGGCCCGGCTGTGGGACGTCGCCGACCCGAGGCAGCCGCGTGAGCTGCCGTCGCTGCCCGGGCACACCAGCGCCGTCGTCTCGGCGGTGTTCACCCGCGACGGCCGCACCCTCGCCACGGCCAGCGACGACCAGTCCGCCCGGCTCTGGGACCTGCCCGGGCCCGGCATCGCCGCGCACACGGCCCAGGCGTGCCACGTGACCTTCGGCCCCGGGGGCAAGCTGCTGGCTTCCGGCGGCTACGACCAGACCGTGCGGCTGTACGACCGCACCGACCCGCGCGCGCCGCGGGAGCTGGCCACGATCGGCGGGTTCGGCGACGCGGTCTGCGGCATCGCCGTCAGCCCGGACGGCCGGACACTGGCCACCGGCAGCTGGGACCACACGATGGCCTTGCGGGACATCACCGATCCGGCCCGCCCCGGGCCGCCGGTGGTGTTCAACCGGCTCCACGACGACGTCGACGCCGTCGTCTTCAGCCCGGACGGCCGGCTGCTCGCCACCGCGGGCGACGGCCACACGGCCCGGCTCTGGGACCTGGCTGACCGCACCCGGCCGGTCGAGATCGCGAAGCTCGAGGGCCACGACGACGACGTCCACACGATCGCCTTCAGCCCCGACGGCCGGACGCTCGCCACCGCCGGCTGGGACCACACCGCGCGGCTCTGGGACATCTCGTCGCCCCGGGCCCCGCGGCCGCTCGCGAAGCTGACGGGGCACACCGACACGATCTTCTCGATCGCCTACAGTCCCGACGGCCGGCACGTCGCCACGGCGAGCGCCGACCGGATGGTGCGCCTCTGGGACGTCACGGACCCGGCGCGCGTGCCGCCCCCGGTGGTGCTGGACGGCCACGCGGACGTCGTCATGTCCGTGTCGTTCAGCGGTGACGGCCGGACGCTGGCGTCCGGCAGCTACGACCGGACGATCCGGCTGTGGGACGTCGCCACGGCGACGCCGTACGCGGTGCTGCCCGAGCAACGCGACCGCGTCTACGCCGCGCAGTACGCGCCGGACGGCCACACGCTGGCGGGCGGGGGAGCGGACGGCACCGTGCGGTTCTGGGAGGCCGATCCGGACCGCGCGGCCGAGCGGATCTGCGCGGCGGTGTCACCGCGGATCACCGAAGCCGAGTGGAGCGAAAGCTTCCCGGACCTCGGTTACGCGCCGCCCTGCCCCTGACCGGGTTGTTCGGCGTTGTTGTTCGGTGGGTGAGCGCGGACACCGAACAACCCGGATCGGCTAGACATGGCGTTGGACGAGCTCGTCCCACGACGTTCATTTCACCGGGGGTCTGAAGGGCTCCTTCGAGGGCACGGGAACCCGCCTCCCGCCCCCCGAAGGGGCCCTTCAGCGTCTCCCCGGGCGCTCGGGTCAGGCGGCCGGGATCCAGTCGGGGTTCGAGGCCAGCACGATCAGCTGCTGCGTCGCGCGGGTCAGCGCCACGTACAGCACCCGGCGGCCGGTCGTCGATTCCGTGATCAGGTCGACCGGTTCCACCAGCACCACCGCGTCGTACTCCAGGCCCTTCGAATCCAGGCTGCCCACGACCTTCAGCCGCTCGTCCGCCAGCCCCGGCAGCCAGCCCGCGACCTCCGGCACCCGGTCCATCGCGGTGATGACGCCGACCGTGCCCTCGACCGCGCCCAGCAGCTCCTTCACCGCCGCCTGCGTCGCCGCGGCCAGGCCGGCCGCCTCCACCGGGCGGACCTCCGGCTCCACCCCGGTGCGGCGGACCGCCACCGGCAGCTCGCCGGACTCCGCGTGCCCGGCCACCACCTTCGCCGCCAGGTCGAAGATCTCCGCCGAGTTCCGGTAGTTCGTGCGCAGCGTGAACCGCCGCCGGGCCGTCTTGACGCCGAACGCCTGGTCCCGCGCCGAAGCCGCTTCCGCCGGGTCCGGCCACGAGCTCTGCACCGGGTCGCCGACCACCGTCCAGCTCGCGTACTTGCCGCGCCGGCCGACCATCCGCCACTGCATCGGCGAAAGGTCCTGCGACTCGTCGACGACCACGTGCGAGTACTCGTCGTAGTGCTCCGGCCGCGTCGGCGCGCCGCCCGAGCGCTGCGGCTCCACCTCGATCACCTGGCGCCGCTTGCGCTTCGGCTCCGGCCCGGTCAGGACGCGCAGCTCGTCCAGCAGCGCCACGTCCGCGATCGACCAGCCCCGCGACCGGTCCGCGAAGTCCGCGGCCAGCATCGAGATCTCGTGGCGGTTCAGGACGCCCTTCGCCGCCGAGGCCAGCCGCTTCTCGTCGCCCAGCCACTTGAGGATCTGCGCCGGGTACAGCACCGGCCACCACACGACGAGGAAGCGGTGGAAGTCGATCCGCTCGCCCAGGTCGGTGATCAGCTCGGCGCGGTCGAACTGCTTGCCGTCGTCCTTCGCGTGCTCCTCGGCCTTCGCCGCCAGCGCGTCCAGCAGCATCTCGGCCGCCCGGATCCGCGACCGGTTCGGCGGCGCGCCCTGCGTGTGGGCCTTGCGGCGGACCTTCTCCAGCTCGCGCGCGTTCAGCTTGAGGACCTCGCCGCGGTAGACGATCCGCATCTCCTCCGGCGCCTCGGGCGGCGTGTCGCGCAGCGCCCGCAGCAGCACCTTCCGCATCCGCAGCGACCCCTTGACCGCGGCGAGCGGCGCCGCGTCCTGCCGCGTCGCCTCCAGGCCGTCGAGGACTTCGCCGAGCGCGCGCAGTTCGACGTTCGTTTCACCCATGGAGGGGAGGACCCGCGAGATGTAGCTGGTGAACACCCCCGACGGCCCGATGACCAGCACCCCGGCCCCGCCGAGCTGACGCCGGTAGCGGTAGAGCAGGTAGGCGGCGCGGTGCAGGGCGACCGCGGTCTTGCCGGTGCCCGGCCCGCCGGTGATCTCGGTGACGCCCCGCCAGGGCGCCCGGATGACCTCGTCCTGCTCCTTCTGGATGGTCGCGACGATGTCGCGCATCTTCTCGCCGCGCGAGCGCCCCAGCGCGGCCATCAGCGCGCCTTCGCCGACGATCTGCATGTCCTCGGGGACGGCGTCGGCGATCAGGACGTCGTCGTCGACGTCGAGGACGTTCTGGCCGGAGCAGCGGATCACGCGCCGCCGCACGACGTCCATCGGCTCTTCGGCCGTGGCCTGGTAGAACGCGGCCGCGGCCGGCGCGCGCCAGTCCGTGACGAGGTTGTCGAACTCCGCGTCGCGGATGCCGAGGCGGCCGACGTAGGTGCGTTCACCCTCGCGGTCGTCGAGCCGGCCGAAGACGAGCCCTTCGTACTCGGCGTCGAGCGTCTGCAGCGTCTGGTTGGCGTGGTGGACCATCATGTCGCGCTCGAACAGCATCGACGCCTGCTCGAAGATCGCCTCGCGCTGCGCTCCCTGGCCGATCTCATAGCCCTTCGTGCGCATCGCCTCGGCCTGGGCCTTCAGTTCGTCCAGACGGGTGTACACGCGATCGACGTGGGCTTGTTCGATGGCGATCTCGGCCCGTCTGACCCGAGGTTCGGACACGCATGGCTCCTTGACAGCTTTGGGATCGCCTCCGAGGGCGAAGAACGACTCTACGCGGTGGCCCGGGCGGGGACACCCGTGTCCCGGTCATCCGCGCCGCGCGTCGTCCCCCCACAATCGGGGGGTGACCAGGATCGTGGCCGGGACGGCGGGCGGGCGGCGGCTGAAGGTGCCGCCGAAGGGCACCCGGCCGACGTCGGAGCGCGTGCGGGAAGCCCTGTTCAACGCCCTCGGGACGGCCGGCGAGCTGGACGGCGCCCACGTCCTCGACCTCTACGCCGGGTCCGGCGCGCTCGGCCTGGAAGCCCTCTCCCGCGGCGCGGCGGACGCGCTGTTCGTGGAGTCCGACCGGCGCGCGGTGGACGTCCTGCGCGGCAACGTCGCGGCGCTCGGCCTGGGCGGCACGGTCCGGGCCGCGCAGGTCGAGGCGGTGGTCGCCGCGCCCGCGCCCCGGTCTTACGACCTGGTGCTGGCCGACCCGCCGTACGCGGTGGACGCCGCCGCGCTCGGCAAGGTGCTGGGCTCGCTGGCGGCGGGCGGCTGGCTGGGGTCGTCGGCCCTGGTGGTGATCGAGCGCGCCGCCCGTGACGGCGAGCCGGACTGGCCGCCGGGCTTCGAGCCGACGCGCGCGAAGAAGTACGGCGACACGGCCGTCTTCTGGGCGGAGTACACAGCTGTGGCGTGAGCCACGCGGCGGAGACCGGGCCCGGCACGGTAGCGTCCGCGCCATGCGGCGTGCGGTCTGTCCCGGTTCCTACGATCCGGCCACCAACGGGCACCTCGACATCATCGAACGGGCGAGCGTGCTGTTCGACGAGGTCGTCGTCGCGGTCGGGGTGAACCGGTCGAAGAAGGGGCTCTTCGAGGTCTCCGAACGGCTCGACATGCTCCGCGAAATCACCGCGAAGCTGCCGAACGTGCGGGTCGACTCCTGGGAGGGCCTGCTGGTCGACTACTGCCGCGACCACGACATCGCGGCGGTCGCCAAGGGCCTGCGCTCGGTCAGCGACTTCGACTACGAGCTGCAGATGGCGCAGATGAACCGCGAGCTCACCGGCGTCGAGACGCTGCTGATGGCGAACAACCCGGCGTACGGCTTCGTGTCCAGCTCGCTGGTCAAGGAGGTCGCGGCGCTCGGCGGTGACATCGAGCACCTCGTGCCGCCGATCGTCTACGAGCGGCTCTCGGAGAAGTTCCCGAAGCTCGGGCGCTGACCCTCCACCGAGTCCACATCGGACCCCGGGGTGTCCGGTTCCCGTCGTTCGGCCCCCTCCGTTCGTCGGGACTTGGGCGCGGTGGTGCGGGAGTTCACGTCGACGTCTCCTGACGATCATCCGATCGAGTTACGGTCCGAAAATGACCAACTACCGATCACGCCTGGTCGCGGTCCTCTTCGCGCTCCTGGCCACACTGTTCGCCGGGGTCACCGCCGCCGCGGCGTCCTCCCCGGCCTCGCCGGCCGTCGTCGCGCAGAACGCCTGCGGGAACCTCTCCGGCTTCTCGCACACGACGCTTTCGGCGCTGCCGGCCGAAGCGACGACGACGTACCACCTGATCCAGACGGACGGGCCGTTCCCGTACCCGAAGAACGACGGCGTCGTCTTCGACAACCGCGAAGGCGTGCTCCCGGCCTGCGCGTCGGGCTACTACCACGAGTACACGGTGCCCACGCCGGGCTCGAGCACCCGCGGCACCCGCCGCATCGTGACCGGCAGCGCCGGCGAGTACTTCTACACCGGCGACCACTACGCGACCTTCAAGGTCATCGACATCGGCGGCGGCACGACGCACGCCTGCGGTGACCTCTCGGGTCTGGCGAAGACCGGCTACTCGCAGCTGTCGGCGGCGGCTCGCACGGTCGTCGACAACGTCCGGAACGGCACCTCGGCCGGCACCACCTACGAGAACCGCGAAGGCGTGCTCCCGGCCTGCGCGTCCGGCTACTACAAGCTCTTCGCCGTCGGCACGAACGACCGCGTGATCTCCGGCAAGGCGGGCGAGCTGGCCTACACCCCGGACCGCTACGCGACCTTCAAGCGGATCGACCTGAATTCCTGAACCGTGCAACGCGCCGCGCCCCCTCGTCCGTGAGGTACACCGAAACGAGGACGAGGAGGCGCGATGCGGGCTGCGGACGACGCGGACTTCCGGGAGTTCGCCCGGGCGCGGTCGGGTGCACTGAGACGGACGGCGTACCTGCTGTGCGGCGACTGGCACCTCGCGGAGGATCTGGTCCAGGTCACGCTGATCAAGCTGTACCGGGTCTGGCCGAAGGTCGCCCGGCGGGGGCCCGTCGACAACTACGCCCGGCAGGTCCTGCTGCGCTGCTGGCTCGACGAGCAGCGGCGGCCGTGGCGGCGTCGCGAACGCCGTGACGGCGTCGTGCCGGACCAGCCTTCTTCCCCGCCCGAGGCCGGGATTTCCGATCCGCTCCTGCGCGCCCTCGCCGAGGTGCCGCCGAAGCAGCGCGCCGCCGTCGTCCTCCGCTACTGCGCCGACCTCCCGGCGGCGCAGGTCGCGGACGTGCTGCGCTGCTCGGAAGGAACCGTCCGGAGCCAGGCCGCCCGCGGGCTCGAGACGCTGCGGGGCGTGCTCGAGCACAGCTCGGAGAGGAGCGCGTGATGCACGAACTCGAAACCCGCCTGCGCGAGGTGGACGTCCCGGAACCGCCGCTCGGCTTCGACCCGGACGAGGTCGCCGACCGCGCGGCCCGGCACGTCCGCCGTCGCCGGGCGGCGACCACCGGCACCTTCGCCGTGGCCGCGGCCGTCGCGGCCGTGGCGGTGTTCGCCCCGGGCACGCCCGCGGTTCCGCCCGCCGCGCCGCCGTCCCCGCCGTCGCTCGCCGACCAGGCGCGGATCCGGCAGGCCCTCACCGACGCGGTCACGGAGCTGTTCCCCGGGCTGCGGAGCCTGACGGTCGGCGCGTCCTCGGCCGACGCCATCGGCCCCGGCAAGATGGCGGTGACCGCCACCTTCGCCGACGCGTCCGGACGGCCGGGGGACTTCCAGCTGACGGTGTACGGCCGGCACGCGCCGGATGATCACCTGCCCTGGATCCGGTCCTGTTCGGAGCCGGCGTCGATCGGGCTGCGCTGCGACCGGATCCCGCAGCCCGGCGGGGCCGAGCTGCTGGTGTCCGAAGCCGCCTCCGTCGGGGAGGGGACGTCGACGACGTTGACGACGCTGCGCGGTTTCGACGGCGTCCTGCGCCGGGCCGACGGCTCGGCGGTGGTTTTGGTGGATGCCGCCCGCGACGCCGCCGACTCGGTGCAGCTGAGCGAGGAGCAGCTCACGAAGGTGATCACCGATCCGGCCTTCGTGCTGCCGTGGTGACTCCGGCGCCGGGCGTGGTCCAGGGGGACACGCCCGGCGCCGGTCGCGTTCACCGCTTCGGCGCCCGATGCGGGCAGACTGGACACAGCGACAGGGGATTGGAGTTGCCGTGTACCGGGTTTTCGAGGCGCTCGACGAGCTCGTCACGATCGTCGAGGAGGCGCGCGGCGTCCCGATGACGGCCAGCTGCGTGGTGCCCCGGGGAGACGTGCTCGAGCTCCTCGACGACGTCCGCGACGCACTGCCGGCGGAGATCGACGACGCCCAGGACGTCCTCGACAAGCGCGACGACCTGATCCACGCGGCCCGCAAGGAAGCGGGCGAAACGGTGGCGGGCGCGAACGCCGAGGCCGAGCGCGCGATCGCCGACGCGACGGACGAAGCGGAGCGCATCCTCGCCGACGCGCGGGCCCGGGCGGAGCAGATGCTCGCCGACGCGCACGACCAGGCCGACCGCACGGTGGCGGCGGGCCAGGCGGAGTACCAGAACCTCACGGACCGTTCCCGCGCCGAGTCCGAGCGCATGATCCAGGCGGGCCGTGACGCCTACGACCGGGCCATCGAAGACGGCCGGGCCGAGCAGGCCCGCCTGGTGGCCCAGACCGAAGTGGTCCAGGCGGCGCACGCGGAGTCGGCCCGCATCGTGGACGAGGCCCACGCGGAGGCCGACCGCCAGCGAGCGGACTGCGACGCGTACGTGGACGGCAAGCTGGCGGAGTTCTCGGAGCTGCTGGCGACGACGCTGCGGACGGTCGATTCGGGCCGCAACCACCTGCGGTCACCGGCGAACCTGCCGAGCTCGGGTGGGCGGCCGACGCTCTACGACTACCAGGTGTGACGAGCTTCTCAGCCGGCTTTCGGGTGGCTTTCTCGCCGGGCGGCTGGCTTGTCCACATCGCGGCCGGGGTGGGGACAACCGGCCTCCAGCTGCGGCTTTCCCGGCTTTTCGCCGGGCGCCCCCGATAAGACTGGACCCGGGGGCGGCCCCAGAGGGAGGGCGGGCGCGCGCGGAAGTGGCCCGCTCGCCGCGTGACGGGCAGGGTGCCAGCTCAAAAGGGGTGGCGACCCGTGCGTACTCTGGACTGGATGTCCGAGAACAAGACCCCCCAGCTCGACGACCGCAGCCCGTGGGTGATCGATACCCGTGAGCTCGGCCGTCACGCCGGCCTCAGCCGCGCCGTCCGGCGCAGCGTGCCGGTGGAGACGCCGCTCGGCGTCCCCGATGTCATCACCATCGAAGCCGGCTCCGAGCTGGAACTCGACCTGCTCCTCGAGTCCGTCGTCGAAGGCGTCCTCGTCAGCGGCACCGCGAAAGCACTGGCCAAGGGCGCCTGCGCCCGCTGCCTCGACCCGCTGACCGAAGAGGTCGAGGTCGAGGTCCAGGAGCTGTTCGCCTACCCGGGGTCGGCCACCGAGGAGACCACGGACGAGGACGAGATCCCCCGGCTGGTCGACGACCGGATCGACCTCGAACCCATCGTCCGCGACGCCGTCGTGCTGGCCCTGCCGCTGGCGCCGCTGTGCACCGAAGACTGCGCCGGGCTCTGCATCGAGTGCGGCGTCAAGTGGGCCGATCTCGAGCCCGGACACGGGCATGAGAAGATAGACCCTCGGTGGGCCGCACTGGTCGAGCGCTTCGACGAGAACGCGGGCGAAAAGCCTGCGCAAGGGCCCAGCTGAACAAGAGCAAGCCTGACGAGCGTCCAGCTCGATCCGGTGAGAAAGTTCGCTCGCACCGCGAGCAGACCGTCATAAGGAGATCTACTCGTGGCCGTCCCGAAGCGGAAGATGTCGCGATCCAACACGCGCTCCCGCCGCAGCCAGTGGAAGGCGGCTCCGGTGCAGCTGGTGCCCTGCTCCAACCGCGCCTGCAAGCAGCCGAAGCTCCAGCACATCGCGTGCCCGTCGTGCGGCCAGCACAACGGCCGCCAGGTCGTCGAGCCCGCCTGATCGGGTAGCCGATATGGGGGGCAAGACGCCCGGGGGACCACCAGCCGATCCGGCGCCGTTGCTCGAAGCGCTCGGGGTCATCCTCGACCCCGAGCTGCTTCGGCTGTCGCTGACCCACCGTTCGTACGCGTACGAAAACGGGGGGCTGCCGCCGAACGAGCGGCTGGAATTCCTCGGTGACGCCGTGCTCGGCCTCGTCGTCACCGATCACCTGTACAACACGCATCCCGACCTGCCCGAAGGTCAGCTCGCGAAGCTCCGCGCCAGCGTCGTCAACATGCACGCACTGGCGCGGGTGGCGCGCGGGCTCGGCGAGGGCGGGCTCGGGGCGCACCTGCTGCTCGGCAAGGGCGAAGAGCTCACCGGCGGGCGGGACAAGGCGAGCATCCTCGCCGACGGGCTGGAGGCCGTGATCGGCGCCGTGTACCTCGAACACGGCATCGAGATCGCGCGCAAGCTCGTCCACCACCTCTTCGACGGCCTGCTCGCCGAAGCGCCCCTGCGCGGGGCCGGGCTCGACTGGAAGACGAGCCTGCAGGAGCTGACCGCGTCGGCCGGCCTCGGCGTGCCCGAGTACAAGGTCGAGGACACCGGACCGGACCACCGCAAGGAGTTCACGGCCACGGTGCTCGTCGCGGGCCGTCCCCTCGGCCACGGGGCCGGGTCGACGAAGAAGGAAGCCGAGCAGAAGGCCGCCGAGACGGCCTGGCGCTCGCTGTCCGCCGAACTCGAGGCGCAGAAGAAAGCCGAACCGGAGTCCTGATCAGCGGGAACTCCCGTTGACGGCGCCGCCCTCCTCTCCGTAGCGTGGTGATCATCCGCCGCGCGTACTCGATGGAGAGGTTGGGCGGATGCGTCTGTTCTTCGTACCCCTGGTCGCCGCGGCGCTCGTCGTCCTGCCCGGCCCGGCGGCCTCGGCCGCGCAGGTCCGCGTCACTTCGCTGGCGGCGCTGCAGTCCGCAATGGACAAGGCGAACCCCGGTGACACGATCGCACTCGCCGACGGGAGCTACTCCGCGGGCTCGACGCTGTCGATCAAGCGGTCCGGCACCGCCTCGGCGCCCGTGACGATCGCCGCCGAGCACACCGGGCAGGCCACCATCACCGGCTCGAAGACCTTCGCCTTCGCCGGCGGTGTCTCGAACGTCGTGCTGCGCGGGTTCAAGTTCCGCGGCGGCGCCTCGCTGAGCGTCCCGGCCGGCGCGTCGGGCAACCGCCTGACCCGCAACGACTTCCAGCTCACGACCGACGGCAACTGGGTCACGGTCGGCGGCGACGACACCGTCGTCGACCGCAACGTCTTCCAGAACCGCACCAGCCAGGGCGTGTTCCTGCAGATCCTCGGGCCGTCCGGCGCCATGGCGAAGCACGTCCACGTGCACCACAACTACTTCTACAACCACCAGTTCGCCGGCTCGAACGGCGGCGAGTCGATCCGGCTCGGGCTGAGCGACCGCCAGTCGTACACCGCGAACGCGCTGATCGAGAACAACCTCTTCGAGAAGGCCGACGGCGACAGCGAAGCGATTTCCGTCAAGTCGTCCGGCAACGTGGTGCGGTACAACACGATCCGCGACAGCAGGGGCTACATCGTGCTGCGCCACGGCAACCGCAGCACCGTCGAGGGCAACGTCCTGTTCGGTTCCGGTATCCGGTTCCACGGCAACGACCACAGGATCGTCGGCAACTACGTGGCGAATTCCGGTGACCGCGCCATCGTCTTCGGCTCCGGCGACGAAGCCGACAGCGGCCCGGCGAGCAAGCTCCACGACCGGCCGGACCGGGTCACGGTCGCGTACAACACGGTGCTGGGCAGCTCGTCGGTGATCGACGGCGACGGCGGGAACTTCAAGCCGAAGGACTGTGTGGTCGCGGACAACATCGTCAAGGGCACCTCGGGGACGCTGGTGACGCTGCCGAGCGGGTCGACGGTCAAGTACGAGGGCAACATCACCTTCGGCGGGACGGCGGGGGTTCCGTCGCGCAACGTCGACCCGAAGCTGGCCGAGGACGCCGCCGGGCTCTTCCGGCTGACGTCGGCGAGCCCGGCGATCGACGCGGGGGTGGGGTCGTATCCGTACGCGGCGAAGGACTTCGACCTGCAGGCCCGCACGGGCACGTTCGACGTCGGCGCCGACGAGTACTTCGCGTCGGGTGCGACGCGGGTTCCGCTGACGAAGGTGGACGTCGGACCCACCGCCCCGTAGGTGCCTTTCCGGAAAGTGTCGTACCCGCCGGGCACAATGGCCGCATGCCCGAACTTCCCGAGGTCGAAGTCGTCCGCCTGGGCCTGCAGGCGCACGTCGCGGGGCGGACCATCCGCGAGGCGGAGGTCCTGCACCCGCGCGCCATCCGCCGGCACGCCCTGGGGGCGGAGGACTTCACGCAGCGGCTCGCCGGCACCCGCGTCGAGGCGGCGCGGCGCCGGGGCAAGTACCTGTGGCTGGAGCTGTCGGACAAGGAGGCGCTGCTGGCCCACCTCGGCATGAGCGGGCAGATGCTCGTCCAGCCGGAGGGCGCGCCGGACGAGAAGCACCTGCGGGTGCGCCTGCGCTTCGCCGACGACGGGCCGGAGCTGCGGTTCGTCGACCAGCGGACGTTCGGCGGCCTGGCGCTCGACGACCTCAGTGATATCGGCAGCGACGTCCTGCTCCCGGACACGATCGCGCACATCGCCCGCGACCCGATGGACCCGGAGTTCGACCTCGACGCGGCGGTGCGCGCGCTGCGGTCGCGGCGCACCGAGGTCAAGCGGGCGCTGCTCGACCAGACGCTCGTCTCGGGCATCGGCAACATCTACGCGGACGAAGCCTTGTGGCGCGCTCGCCTGCACTGGGCTCGCCCGACCGAAAAGTTGACCCTCGCGAAAGGGCGAGAGCTGCTGTCCGCGGCGTCGGACGTGATGAACGCGGCGCTGGGCGCGGGCGGAACGTCGTTCGACGCGCTGTACGTGAACGTCAACGGGCAGTCGGGGTACTTCGACCGGTCGCTGGACGCGTACGGCCAGGAGGGGATGCCGTGCCACCGGTGCGGCACGGCGATCCGGCGGGAGCCGTTCATGAACCGTTCGTCGTTCTCGTGCCCGCGGTGCCAGCCGCGGCCGAGGGCGAACTCGGGTAGATAACGGAGGTTTGCCTTTCAGCTAGGATGAATATGCCTGGTAGCTGAGGGAGTGCATCGTGGTCAAGGAGCCCGGAAAGTCGACGCTGGCCGACAAGGTCGACCGGCTGTTCCACGTGGTCCGCAGGCCCGATCGGGAGCCGTACAGCAACGAAGAGGTCGCCAAGGCCTGCCGCGAAGCGACGGGCGAGAGCTTTTCGACGACGTACTTGTGGCAGCTGCGCACGGGCCGCCGCGACAACCCGACCAAGCGGCACCTCGAGGCACTGGCCCAGTTCTTCGGGGTCCCCCCGGCGTACTTCTTCGACGACGAGCAGAGCCGGAAGATCGCGGAGGAGCTGGCCCTGCTGGGCGCACTGCGTGACGCGGGGGTCAGGGATCTGGCGTTGCGCGCGGTGACGTTGTCCTCGGACGGCCTGGACACGATCAGCGACATGATCGACGCGATCGCCCGGCGCGAGGCCGGCCGCGGCGGCCCGAAGAAGGAGAGCTGAAGGAGGCGGAATTGCCTCACCTCCGCGGGCCGTGGCCCGGGCGTGCCGGGTATCGTCGCGAATCGTCGTTCCGGCCGCCGAGCCGTCTGCGGGGCAGCTCCTTCCGCGTCCGCGCGGGGGATTTTCGACGCTCGCGCAACCACGGGCGCTCTGCCGCGTTGATCCGGCTGGAACCGTCCGCGGCGTGGTGAAGGAGGGCTGAGGTGGCGCGACCATGGTGGCGGCGGCGACCGGCCCGCTCGCTGTGGCAGCGGGCCCGTCAGGTCGCCGACGGCGTCACCCTGCCCGAACCGTTCGATGCCGAGGACTTCGTCGCGGGCCTGGCCGCCGAGCGGGGACGCCCCATCGAACTCATGCCGGTCAGCGCTCCCGAAGGCGCGCCGTGCGGGTTGCTGATGAGCACCGAACGCGCCGACTACATCCTCTACCCGACCAACACGACCGCGCTGCACCGGCGGCACATCCTGCTGCACGAGGTCGGGCACCTGCTGTGCGGTCACGTCGGCTCCGATGGCCACACTGCCGGTGCCGACAGCGTCGCCATCGACGCCGCCGCCGGACGGCAGCTCATGCCGAACCTCTCGCCCGAGCTCGTCCGGCGCGTGCTCGGGCGCACCACCTACTCGGAGGTCGAGGAGCGCGAAGCCGAACTCGTCGCGAGCCTGCTCGCCCAGCGCGTCGTCCGGCCCGCGGAGCCGCGCGAACCCGCGCCCGCCCTCCCGGAAGGCGTGCGGCGCTTCGATTCCCTGTTCGGCCGCCGCACGCCGTGATCGAAACCCTCGCCTACTACCTCTGCACGGCGGGCTTCGCCGGGTTCGGCTACAAGCTGATCGAGGCACGCCGCAGCCAGCCGGTGCGCACGATGTGGTTCCTCGCCGGCTTCGGCATCTGCATCGCCGGCGGCATCCTCGTGCTGACGCCGGCGATGTCGGCCCTCGCCGGCCCGGGCCCGGTGGCCGAGTGGATCCTGAGCCTGGCCGGCGACGAGCTGAAGCTGGGCGCGATCGGGTTCGCCGTCGCCTTCACGCAGTCGGTGTGGCGTGGCGACGGCGCCCGGCTCGCACCGCACGCGCTGTTCACCGCGGCGACGATGGTGCTGCTCGCGGCGTGCTTCGCGCTTTCCGGACCGCGGCGCGTGGGCGACGACACGGTCTTTTCGGACGCCGGCCTGCCGTTCGCCGTGGGCGACAAGGTGCTGTTCCTGGTGTACAGCCTGATCAGCCTCGGCCTGCTGTTCGCGGTGTTCGTCCGCAGCGCGTGGCAAGCCGAGCCGGGACCGCTGCGCACCGGGCTGTGGCTGCTGGTCGTCGGCGTGGGCGCGGCGGCGGCGTGGACGTTCTGGGACGTCGACGACGTCCTGCAGCTGGCGTGGACGGGGCGGATCGGTGCCCGTGAGGACCTGCCGTCATCGGTGCTCGCGGCCGTGACGATCGGGTTCGTGACGGCGGGGGCAACGCTCAGCGCGTGGTCGCCGGCGGTGTCGTCGGTGGTCGGCCGGGTCCGGGCGTACCGGGCGTACCGCCGCATCGAGCCGCTGTGGACGGCGTTGCGCACGGCGGTCCCGGGCATCGCCCTCGACCCGGGCCGCAAACTGGCGGGCGGCGCGGAGTTCGCGCTGTACCGCAGGGTCATCGAAATCCGCGACGGCCACCTGGCGCTCCGGGCCCACTTCGACCCGGACCTCCCGGCCCGGGCGGAGGCGGCGGCGCGCCGCGCGGGAGTCCGCGAGGCAGAGGTGGCGGCGACGGTGGAAGCGGTGACCCTGGCCGCGGCGATCGAGGCGGGCCGCGCGGGCCGCCGCTTCGCCCGCGAGCCCGACCAGCCGGCCGGACCGGACACGGAAGCGGACGTGGCCACCGAGGCGGCCTGGCTGGTCCAGGTGAGCCGAGCCTGGCGCCGCCGCGACGCGGTGGTGGAGCGGGTCGAGGCGGCCACGCCCGGCTGAACCGCCGCCGGCCACAGGATCGGGGCACCGCGCGGCGATCGCCCCCCACGTGTCCGCGCCCGGCAACGCTCGCCACGCCCGGCCCGCAGGCGGCGCGCCCGGCTCAGCGCGGGTAGCGGGCGCCGTTCACCGTCACCCTCAGGGTGTACAGCGAGCTCGATGCCGTGATGAACAGCTCGTTCCCCCTGGCTCCGCCGAACGTGAAGTTCGAACACACCTCCGGGATCCGCAGCTTGCCGATCCTCGTTCCGTCCGCGGCAAAACAGTGCAGACCGTCGTGTGCCGCCGCCCAGACCTGGCCCTCGCTGTCCACCCTCACTCCGTCGAAGCCGCCGCTGTCGCTCGTGGCGAAGATCTCGCCGCCGGTCAGCTTTTCGTTGCCGGCGACGGAAAACACCCTGATGTGGCTCGGGTCCTGGCGCGTGTCCGCGATGTACAACCGCGACTCGTCCGCCGAAAACGCCAGGCCGTTCGGCCGGCTGAAGTCGTCCGCGACGATCGTCACCGAGCCGTCCGGGGCCGCCCGGTACACGTGGCAGGCACCGATCTCGCTCTCGGCCCGGTACCCCTCGTAATCGCTGTCGATTCCGTAACTCGGGTCGGTGAACCAGATTGACCCGTCGGAGTGCTCGACCACGTCGTTCGGGCTGTTCAGCCGCTTTCCCCGGTACTCCGACGCCAGCACCGTGACCGAGCCGTCGTGCTCGGTGCGCGTCACGCGGCGGGGACCCTGCTCGCAGCTGATCAGCCGGCCCTGGCGGTCCACCGTGTGGCCGTTCGCGTACCCGGACGGCTGACGGAACACGCCGACCCGGCCCGTCGTCTCGTCCCAGCGCAGCGTGCGGTCGTTCGGGATGTCGCTGAACACCAGGTAGCGGCCGGCCGGGAAGTACGCCGGCCCCTCCGTCCAGCGGCAGCCGGTGTGCAGGCGCTGCGTCCACTCGTCGCCGTTGACGCGCGCGAACCGCTCGTCGAGCAGCTGGAAGTCCGTCTTGATCAGGTCCATCACTCACTCCTCATGAAATTCTGCCAAAAGCATGGATTACCGAACCTGATATGGTCAAGGCGTGGATGAAGTGGATCGCATTCTGCTCAATGAACTCCAGCGCGACGCCACGCAGGCGTACGCCGCCCTCGGCAAGGCCGTCGGGCTCTCCGCGGGCGCCGCCCACGAGCGGGTGCGCAAGCTCCGGGACCAGGACGTCATCCGCCGGACCACCGTGGACGTCGACCCGGCCGCCGTCGGCCGCGGCGTCGCGGCCTTCGTGCTCGTCGAAGCGAACGCCTGGATGGGTGACCGCCCGGTGCGCGAAGCCCTCGAAGCGCTGCCCGAAGTCGTCGAGGCCCACGTCATCGCCGGCCCGGCGTCGCTGCTGGTCAAGGTGCGCACGGCGACGACCGAGGACCTCCAGGCGTCGCTGCGCCGGCTCTTCGCGATCGACGGCGTCACCGGCACGCAGACGATCGTGGTCCTCGAATCCTTCTTCGAGCGGCCGGTGGACACCCGGGGCTGACCGGCACCGCCACGCCGAGGCCCCTCCGCCGTGCACACTACTACGCAATGCGTGGTACCTTCCCAAGCGTAAGACTGGAGGGTGCAGTGGAGATCAGTCAGCTGCTCAAGGGCGTGCTCGATCTCGCCGTCCTCGCGGTGCTCCGCGACGAAGACGGCTACGGGTACGACGTACTGAGAAGACTCCGGGCCGCCGGCCTGGACGAGGTGGGGGACGCGTCGGTGTACGGGACTTTGCGCAGGCTGTACAAGGCCGGCCTGCTGACCTCGTACGTCGTGCCCAGCGAAGAGGGTCCCCACCGCAAGTACTACAGCCTGAACGAGCCGGGCCGGGCGCGCCTCGCGGAGTCGGGCAAGACGTGGCAGAACTTCGCATCGACGATGAACGGGCTTTTGGGAGAGGCAGCATGAGCGACAAGCCGACCGCCGTGCGGGTGTATCTGGCGCGGGTCAGGACCGCGCTCGCCGACCTGCCCGCGAGCGAGATCGAAGAGATCCTCGAGGACGTCCGCCCGCACCTGGCGGAACTGGAGGCCGAGCTGGGGGAGGGCGCCCGCGTCGAGGCGCTGATCGAACGGCTCGGCTCACCGGAGAGCTACGCCGCCGAGCTGCGCGCGTCCGGCGGGTACCCGGCGCCGGGAGAGGGCGCCGGCACGCAGGTGCTCGCGACGGCCGCGCCCAGCCTGGTGAAGCCGCGGATCGCGGTGTGGGGCCTGGTGTTCTGCGCGCTGGCCTTCGCGCTGCTCGCGTTCGGCGCCGTCGTCACCGTGGACCCCGACGTGTTCGTCGGCCTGCTGCTGTTCGCGCCGGTGTTCGTGGTCAGTCTGGTGCTGCTGCTGCGCGGCGGGGTCGAGCCGGTGCTGGCGCTGCCGGAGGTCGCCTGGCTGCGCACCACCATGGCCAAGGGACGCGAGCAGGAGGACGCCGACAAGTTCCTGCGCTACCTCGGTTCGCTCAAGCCGGCGTGGTGGGTGCTGTGCGCGGTCGCGCTGGTCGCGTTCGGGCTGCTGTTCATGCTGCGGCACCGGAGCGCGGTTCTGCTGCTGCCGTTCCTGATCCTCGCGGCCGTCGCGGCCCTGTGGGCGGGCCCGCGGGTGCGCACCGACCGGCGGCTGCTGTGGGTGGCCGTGCCGATCTCGGCGTTCGTCATCGGTGGCGCGCTGGGCGGCTTCGGTGCCGCGATCGACCTCTTCGCCCGCGGGAGTTCCTCGAGCCCGCCGTCGTACTACCAGTCGTCGTCCGACCACTACGGCAACGACCAGCTGACCTACGGCGGCCACGAAATCGAAAACGTCTACGCCTTCGACGCCGAGGGTAAGCCGCTGACGGAGGTCTACCTCTACGACGAGGACGGAAGGCCGCTCACGCTGACCCGCTACGGCTGCGAGCGCGCGAGCGGCAGCAGGCAGAAGATCGGTGAGGACAACCGGTTCCCGCGGCCGAAGATCGAGCAGGGTGTCACCGACGACCAGGGCAACTACAACGGCTACAACGGTTACCGCGGCGCCTGCCGTGAACTCGGGGGCGTGCCGTTCAGTGCCGCGATCCCGAACGTGACGGTGCCGCCGACGTCTTCGTCCGCGCCGGCCTCGCCGACGCCGACGAGGTAGGGGGAACGAACGCCAGGAGCGGCGGTCGGGGCCGCTCCTGGTGTTCACCCGTTCCGAACGTGCCCGAAACGCCGGGCGAACGCGAGCGTGCTGAGCTGGGCGGATGACGCCACCCACGGACAGTTTCGCCCCGCGCACCCGGGTCGTCCACGGGTACGAGCGCGCCTACCGGATGGCCGGGCGCGGGCCGGCCCTGCTCTTCCTGCACGGTATCGGCGACGACTCGTCGACCTGGCTCGACCTGCTGGCGTCGCTTTCGGCCGACTTCACGGTGATCGCGCCCGACCTGCTCGGCCACGGCTCTTCGGCCAAGCCGCGCGCGGACTACTCGGTCGCGGCCTACGCGTGCGGCATGCGCGACCTGCTGACCACCCTCGACGTCGACCGGGTGACGGTGGTCGGGCACTCGCTCGGCGGCGGCGTCGCCATGCAGTTCGCCTACCAGTTCCCGGAACGGTGCGAACGCCTCGTGCTGGTCGGCTCGGGTGGGGTCGGGGCGGGTGTCCACCCGCTGCTGCGCCTGGCCGCGGCGCCGGGGGCGGGGCTGGTGCTGCCGCTGCTGGGGACGCCGCCCGCGGTGGCGGCGCTGCGCGGGTTCGCCGGGCTGCTGCGGGTCTTCGACGACGCGGACCTCGACTACGTGCTGACCCGGTACGCGCGGCTGGTCGAGCCGGGCACGCGCTCGGCGTTCCTGCGGACGCTGCGCTCGGTCGTCGACTGGCGCGGGCAGGTGGTCAACATGCTGGACCGGTGCTACCTGACCGAGGGCATCCCGACGCTGCTCGTGTGGGGCACGGAGGACAGCGTGGTGCCGAGCGGCCACGCGCTACGCGCGCACCGGGCGATGCCGGGCAGCAGGCTGGTCCTCTTCGAGGGCGCGGGCCACTTCCCGCACCGGTCGGATCCGGAGCGGTTCCTGGAGATCCTGCGGGACTTCCTGGCGGAGACCCCGCCGGCCCGGTACGACCGGGCGCGGTGGGGGGAGCTGCTGCGTGCGGGCCGTCCGGCGGAAGCGCCCGGGACGGCGGGGTTGCCGGACGTGCCGGCGGTGTCGTCGGGCACCTGAGCAGCCCCCGTTTTCCACGCTACCGGCGGGCACCGACAGTTTCCGGGGTGGCCGGCGGGGTTGTCCCCAGGCACGGCGACGGGGTTGTCCCCAGGCACGGCGAAGGCCGCCTCCCGGGGGAGACGGCCTTCCGGTCGACGGGCGTCAGCGGCCGAACGCGCTGCGCGCCGCGAGGTCGGCCAGCAGCGCGCGGCCCTTCTCGGCGTTGCGCGGCTGGGACAGGACGTCGTAGCGGCGGGCGACCAGCTGGCTCTGCGAGATGAACCCGCGCTTGTTCCGGTTCACCGCGTAGCCCAGCGCGCCGAAGAGCAGGTTGAACCCGAGCCCGGCGACCAGGCCGATCACGATCGGGACCAGGCCGGCACCCGGGTTGAGCAGGCTGAGCATCAGGCCGAGGAACAGACCGAACATCGCGCCGGACGTCGCCGCGCTGCCCAGGACCTTGCTCCACGACATCTTGCCGGCGACCCGCTCGACGAGCAGTGGCTCCACGCCCACGATCGTGACGTCGGTGACGGGGAAGTCGGTGCCCGCGAGGTGGTCGACCGCGCGCTGGGCCTGCTCGTAGGACTCGTACGAACCGATCGGCCAGCCGGTGGGCAGGGTCGGCAGCTGGGGCCGGGCCTGCTGCTGTCCGATCGTGCTCTGCTGCGTGAATGCTGTGGTCATCGATCTCACCTCTCTTGCCCCGTACAACGTGCGGGGACCCCGGTTTCCTCCCGGACGGGCGAATTCACAGGCTCTTCTCAGCCGGGCAACCCGGACAATCCAGCCACGAGTGCAATGGCTCAGAAAAATACCTTTTCTCGGGTTGACCCAGCCTACCTCACCGGGTAGGAAGGACCGGCAAAGGATTCATACCAAACCTTTGGGGCGACGATGGCACGCAGGCGAGGCATGCTCACGCTCGACGAACTCCGGGCGCGCGTGGACGCGGGCACGATCGACACGGTGCTCGTCGCGCTCACCGACATGCAGGGCAGGCTGCAGGGCAAGCGCTGCTCGGCCGAGTACTTCCTGGACGAGGTCGTCGGCCACGCCACCGAGGCCTGCAACTACCTGCTCGCCGTCGACGTCGACATGAACACCGTCGGCGGGTACGCGCTCTCCTCCTGGGACAGCGGGTACGGCGACTTCGTGCTGCGCCCCGACCTCGAGACGCTGCGGGAGATCCCCTGGCACGAGGGCACCGCGCTGGTCCTGGCCGACGTCGAACGCGTGCAGGGCGGCCCGGTTTCGGTGTCGCCGCGCCAGATCCTGCGCGGCCAGCTCGACCGCCTCGCCGAACGCGGGCTCGCCGCCTTCGTCGGCACCGAGCTCGAGTTCATCGTCTTCGACGACACCTACGAGGCCGCCTGGGACAAGCGCTACCACGGCCTCAAGCCCGCCAACCAGTACAACGTCGACTACTCGATGCTCGGCACCGCGCGGCTGGAGCCGCTGCTGCGCCGCATCCGCAACGACATGGCGGGTGCCGGGCTCTACCCCGAGTCGGCCAAGGGCGAGTGCAACCCCGGCCAGCAGGAGATCGCCTTCCGCTACACCGATGCCCTCAGCACGTGCGACAACCACAGCGTCTACAAGAACGGCGCCAAGGAGATCGCCGCGCAGGAGGGCAAGAGCCTCACCTTCATGGCGAAGTACAACGAGCGCGAGGGCAACTCCTGCCACATCCACATCAGCCTGCGCTCCACCGAGGGCCGCGCGGTGCTGGCCGGGGACAGCGAGCACGGCTTCTCGAAGCTGATGGAGCACTTCCTCGCCGGCCAGCTCGCCGGGCTGCACGAGCTGACCTACTTCTTCGCGCCGAACGTCAACTCTTACAAGCGGTTCGTGCCCGGCAGCTTCGCGCCGACCGCGATCGCCTGGGGCACCGACAACCGCACCTGCGCGCTGCGCGTCGTCGGGCACGGCGAGTCGCTGCGCGTGGAGAACCGGGTGCCGGGCGGGGACGTCAACCCGTACCTCGCCGTGGCCGCGCTCATCGCCGCCGGGCTCCACGGCATCGAGAACGAGCTGGAGCTCGAAGAGCCGTTCACCGGCAACGCCTACGACTCCGGCCTGGGCACCGTCCCGACCACGCTCCCCGAAGCCGCCGCCGCGCTCGCGGAGAGCGAGCTGGCGCGCGAGGCGTTCGGCGAAGACGTCGTCGAGCACTACCTGAACGCGGCGAAGATCGAGGTGGACGCCTACAACGCCGCCGTCACCGACTGGGAGCTGATCCGTGGCTTCGAGCGCCTCTGACCACCGGCCCGTCATCGGCCTCACCAGCTACCTCGAACCCGCGAAGTTCCTGGTCTGGGACACCGAGGCCGTGCTGCTGCACCGGGTCTACGTCGACTGCGTCGTCGCGGCGGGCGGCCTCCCGGTGCTGCTCCCGCCGGTGTCCGACGGGTACGGCCGGCTGATGTCCACTGTGGACGGCCTGGTGCTCACCGGTGGCGCCGACGTCGAGCCGGAGCGCTACGGCCGGGAGCCGCACCCGGCCACCTACGTCCGGCCGGAGCGGGACGCCTTCGAGTTCGGCCTGTTCGAAGCCGCGCGCAAGGCGGGCAAGCCGGTGCTCGGCGTGTGCCGCGGCCTGCAGGTGATGAGCGTCGCCCTCGGCGGCACCCTGGCCCAGCACCTGCCCGAAAGCGTGCACACAACCGAACACCAACCGGCGCCCGCGACCTTCGGCCGGGGCACGGTCACGCTGGCCGAAGGCAGCCGGGCGGCGGCGATCCTCGGGCCCGAGACCAAGACCCTGTGCTACCACCACCAGGCGATCGACCGGCTCGGCGCCGGCCTGGAGGCCGTCGGGTGGGCGGCCGACGGCACGATCGAAGCCGCGGAGGTGCCGGGCGAATTCACGCTGGGCGTCCAGTGGCACCCCGAGCAGGACAGCGACGACGTCCGGCTGTTCCAGGCTCTCGTCGACGCGAGCAAGGAGAAGTGATGACCACGTTCGACGTCCGGAACCCCGCCACCGAAGAGGTGGTGCGGACGGTCGCGCTGACCAGCGCCGAAGAGACCGACGCGGCGATCGCCCGCGCGCACGCGGCGTTCCCGGCGTGGCGCGACGTCACCCCCGGCGACCGCGCGCGGCTGCTGCGCCGCTTCGCCGACGCCGTCGAGGCCGACATCGAGCACCTCGCGCGGCTGGAGGTCGAGAACTCCGGGCACACCATCGGCAACGCCCGCTGGGAGGCGGGCAACGTCCGCGACGTCCTCAACTACTACTCCGCGGCGCCGGAACGCCTGATCGGCAAGCAGATCCCGGTTCCGGGCGGCATCAACGTCACCTTCCAGGAGCCACTGGGCGTGGTCGGGGTGATCGTGCCGTGGAACTTCCCGATGCCGATCGCCGGCTGGGGGTTCGCGCCCGCGCTCGCCGCCGGCAACACCGTCGTCCTCAAGCCCGCCGAGCTGACGCCGCTGACCGCCCTCCGGCTGGCCGAGCTGGCTCGCGAGGCCGGTGTCCCGGAGGACGTCTTCCAGGTGCTGCCCGGCAAGGGATCCGTGGTCGGGCAGCGGTTCGTCGAGCACACGGGCGTGCGCAAGGTCGTCTTCACGGGCTCGACCGAGGTCGGCAAGCAGGTCATGGCGGGCTGCGCGGCGCAGGTGAAGCGGGTGACGCTGGAGCTGGGCGGCAAGAACGCCAACATCGTCTTCGCCGACTCCGACCTGGAGAAGGCCGCGGCGACCGCGCCCTACGGCGTCTTCGACAACGCGGGCCAGGACTGCTGCGCGCGGTCGCTGATCCTGGTGCAGGCGAGCGCGTACGACCGGTTCATGGAACTGCTGGAGCCCGCGGTGCACGGCGTCGTCGTCGGCGACCCGGCCGACGAGAAGACCGAGATGGGCCCGCTGATCTCGGCCGCGCACCGGGAGAAGGTCGCTTCCTACGTGCCCGACGACGCGCCCGTGGCGATCCGCGGCACCGCGCCCGCGGGCCGCGGCTTCTGGTTCCCGCCGACCGTCCTCACCCCGCCGGACCTGCACCACCCGGTCGCGGCCGAGGAGGTCTTCGGCCCGGTCGTCGCCGTCGTGCCGTTCGAGGAGGAGGCCGACGCGATCCGGATGGCCAACGCGACCGAGTACGGCCTGTCCGGGTCGATCTGGACCCGCGACGCCGGCCGCGCGTTCCGGGTCGCGCGCGGTGTCGAAGCCGGCAACCTCTCGGTGAACTCGCACTCGTCGGTGCGCTACTGGACACCGTTCGGCGGCTTCAAGCAGTCCGGTCTCGGCCGCGAGCTCGGCCCGGACGCCGCCGCGGCGTTCACCGAAACCAAGAACGTCTTTCTGAGCACGGAGGAGTAATGGTCCAGCGTTTCGAAGGCCGCGTCGCGGTCATCACCGGCGGCGCGAGCGGCATCGGGCTCGCCTCGGCCCGGCGCCTGGCGAGCGAAGGCGCGAAGGTCGTCATCGCGGACCTCACGCCGGCCGAGGGCAAGGCGGCCGCCGACGAGATCGGCGGCGCGTTCATCCAGACCGACGTCACCGACGCCGAGCAGGTCGAGAACCTGTTCCACAGCACGGTGGAGCAGTTCGGCTCGGTCGACGTCGCCTTCAACAACGCCGGCATCTCGCCGCCGGAGGACGACTCGATCCTCACCACCGGCATCGAGGCGTGGGACCGCGTGCAGCGCGTCAACCTGACGTCGGTGTACCACTGCTGCAAGGCCGTCCTGCCGCACATGCAGCGCCAGGGCAAGGGCTCGATCATCAACACGGCGTCGTTCGTGGCGGTGATGGGCGCGGCGACCTCGCAGATCTCCTACACCGCGTCCAAGGGGGGCGTGCTCGCGATGAGCCGCGAGCTTGGGGTGCAGTTCGCGCGGGAGAACATCCGCGTCAACGCGCTGTGCCCGGGACCGGTGAACACGCCGCTGCTCAAGGAGCTGTTCGCCAAGGACCCGGAACGCGCGGCGCGGCGCCTGGTCCACGTGCCGGTGGGCCGCTTCGCCGAGCCGGAGGAGATCGCGGCCGCGGTCGCCTTCCTGGCCAGCGACGACGCCAGCTTCATCACGGCGTCGCAGTTCCTGGTCGACGGCGGCATCTCCGGCGCGTACGTCACCCCGATCTAACGCTTCGTCGGTTTCTTGACGCCGTAGACCTCCCGCAGGTAGCTCCAGGCGGCGTTGAGCTTCTTCCGCTCCTCGGAGACGAGCCGTTCGCGACGGCGCAGGACGCGAGTGGCGACCTGGGAGGCGAGGAAGGCCCCGGCGGCGAAGGTCAGCACGCCGACGATGAGCGTCAGGGCGACGATGGTGGTGGTCATGGTGACCAGCGTCGACGCCGGGTGGGCGATTCGTCCCTGCGCAAAGCTAGCCGGTTTCGTTAGCTTTGTGAGGTGACGCACTGGCGCGCCGACGAGTGGGCGGAAGCGGTCCGGGCCGGCATCCGCGGGCGGGGTCTTTCGCTGGACGAGGCCGCGCGGCGCATCGGCGTTCCGACGTCGACGCTGCGCAGCTGGCTCGAACACCGGCACGCGCCGAAGGTGACCGTCTTCGACCACTGGGCCGAGCTCGCCGAGGTCACCGGGCTCGGTGAGGCCGAGCTGCTGCGGGTCGCCGGGGTGCTGCCCGACAGCCTCGCGAGCCCGGTGCACGTCGCGCAGGCGGCGAAGGCGCTGCGGGAGGGCATCGACCGGGCCGGGCAGTTCCTCCGCCAAGCCACCGCGCTGGTGTACTCCTCGCCCGGCACGCAGGTGGCCAACGCCATCGCGGCGTCGCCGATCGACTGGGAGATGCGGATCCGCTCGGCCACCCGCGGCGACGAGGTCCGCGTGACCTACCACCACTACGTCGGGATCGTGCCGCCGCGGGACTTCCCCCACGACGACGCCGAGGTGCGCCGCATCATCGAGCACGAGGTCCTCGGCGAGCTTTGGCGGCCGCTCGGGCTGTACTGGCGGGTCGCCGAGGTGCACGACTGGCACGAGCCGCCCCGGCTGGTCATCCAGGTGCCCGAGCAGGAGGCGACCCGCCCGCCCGTGCCGTCGCCGGTCGTCGCCGCGCCGCCGGTGGTCGTGCTGTCGCCGATCTGGGGCTACGGCGAGCTGCTGGCCTCGCTGGTGGCCGACGGCCTCGGGTTCGGCAACGTCGACTTCCGCTACTTCGGCCTCCCCGACGCGATGGAAGACCGGGTCCGGATCACCGCCCGCGAGCTGGCCGGACCCGCACCCCGGCTGGTGCAGTCGGTACCGCCGATCATGCTGCTGCACGGCCTGGCCGTGCCGGACCTGACCGGACGGCTCCCGGTCGTGGTCCGCTACGGCCCCCGCATGCGCGAGCGGGCAGCGCGTATTTACCGCGAGCCGCTGCTCGAAGCAGGGTTCGCGGACCCTCTCGAGGGCGCCCGCGCGATCGAGGAGGCGATCGCGGTCCCGCCGGGCTGCGCGTACTTCGAGGTGACCCTGGACGACGCCGACGTCTTCGACGGCGACCGCCCCTGCATGGACCGGCTCAACGACTCGGTGGCGTGGCACGCCGAGCAGATCGTCGAGCAGGTCCTGCTGGGCGCGGGCCTGCCCCCGGTCCCGCTCGGCGGGCCGTTGAAACGCCTGGTCCTGCCCTCGGGGAGGGTGCGGCGCCCACCGGCCCTTGCCGGGAAGGTGGTGCACCGGGGCGGCGGTCGAGATCACTGTGGTGTTGGCCGGGTGAAGTAGACGTCTCCCGGAAGCGCCGGGTACCGTAGCCGCCACAACTGCAGATCGGGCCGTCGAGCCGAGGCGGGAGAGCCCTCACGAACTCAGTGGGGCACCGAAGGAGCAAACTCCCCGGAATCTCTCAGGTATCCGCTACCGCTTCGTGCGAGGCCACTCTGGAAAGCAGGCGCACCCGCGCCTCACCCAAGGTGAAAGCCGTGTCGCACACGGTGAAACTCTCAGGTGCCATGACAGAGGGGGAGTTCCCAGCGCACCGTTCTGTCCGGTGCCCGGCCCGAGGAGCTCCCGATCACTTCCACGCAGTTCGACGCCCGCCACATCGGCCCGTCCGAGGCCGAACGCGCGAAGATGCTCGCCGAGTGCGGTTACGGCAGCCTGGACGCCCTGGTCGGCGCCGCCGTCCCGAGCGCCATCCGCGCCACCGCCGACCTGCGGCTGCCGCCCGCCGCGTCCGAAGAGGACGCCACCGCGGAGCTGCGCGCCCTCGCCGCGCGCAACCGGCCGATGACGCAGATGATCGGCCTCGGCTACTCCGACACGGTCACCCCCGGCGTGATCCGCCGCAACGTCCTCGAGAACCCGGCCTGGTACACCGCGTACACGCCCTACCAGCCGGAGATCTCCCAGGGCCGCCTCGAAGCGCTGCTCAACTTCCAGACCATGGTCGCCGACCTGACCGGCCTGGCCACCGCGAACGCGTCCCTGCTGGACGAGTCGACCGCCGTCGCCGAAGCCGTCACGCTGATGCGCCGCGCGTCGAAGTCCAAGTCGAACAAGGTCGTGCTCGACGCCGAGTGCCTGCCGCAGACCATCGCCGTCGTGCGGACCCGGGTCGAGGCCCTGGGCATCGAGGTCGAGGTCCGCGACCTGCTGACCGGCCTGCCGGAGGAGTTCTTCGGCGTCGTCGTCCAGTACCCCGGCGCGTCCGGCGTGCTGCGCGGCCGCGGCTTCCACCACGCGATTTCCGAGTCGGCGAAGGCCGCGGGCGCGCTGTTCACCGTCGCCGCCGACCTCCTCGCGCTCACCCTGATCACCGCGCCCGGCGAGTTCGGCGCCGACGTCGCCGCGGGCTCGACCCAGCGCTTCGGCGTCCCGCTCGGCTACGGCGGCCCGCACGCCGGGTACATGTCGGTCCGCTCCGGCCTCGAGCGGTCGCTGCCCGGGCGCCTGGTCGGCGTCTCGGTCGACGCCGACGGCAACTCCGCTTACCGACTCGCGCTGCAGACCCGTGAGCAGCACATCCGCCGCGAGAAGGCGACGTCGAACATCTGCACCGCGCAGGTCCTGCCGGCCGTGCTGGCCGCGATGTACGCGGTCTACCACGGCCCGGACGGCCTGAAGAAGATCGCCCAGCGCGTCCACGGCCTCGCCGCGGGCTTCGCCGGGGCCCTGCGCAAGACCGGCGTCGAGGTCGTGCACGAGTCCTTCTTCGACACCGTCGTCGCGCGCGTGCCGGGCCGGGCCGCCGAGGTCCACGCGGCCGCCCGCGAGGCCGGGATCAACCTCGGTCACGTCGACGCCGACCACGTCCGCGTCGCCTTCGACGAGGTCAGCACCCCGGCGATCACCGCGAAGGTGCTGCGTGCGTTCGGCATCGAGGCGGACGTCGAAGACGGCGTCGCCCTGCCGAACGGCCTGGCCCGCGAGAGCGGCTTCATGGGCCACGAGGTCTTCGGCACCCACCGCTCCGAGACGGCGATGCTGCGCTACCTGCGCCGGCTGTCCGACCAGGACTACGCGCTCGACCGCGGCATGATCCCGCTCGGCTCCTGCACGATGAAGCTCAACGCCACCACCGAGATGGAGCCGATCAGCTGGCGAGAGTTCGCCGGCATCCACCCGTTCGCGCCCGCCGAGGACGCTTCGGGGTACCACACGCTCGTGGGGCAGCTCGCGGACTGGCTGGCCGAGGTCACCGGCTACGACAAGGTGTCGCTCCAGCCGAACGCGGGCAGCCAGGGCGAGCTCGCCGGCCTCCTCGCGATCCGCGCTTACCACCGCGCGAACGGCGACGAGGCACGTGACGTCTGCCTGATCCCGTCGTCGGCGCACGGCACCAACGCCGCGTCCGCGGTGCTCGCCGGGATGCGCGTGGTCGTCGTCAAGTGCACCGACGAGGGCAACGTCGACCTGGCCGACCTGCGCTCCAAGGTGGACGCGCACAAGGACACGCTCGCCGCGATCATGGTCACCTACCCGTCCACGCACGGCGTGTACGAGCACGACATCGACGAGCTGGCGAAGATCGTCCACGACGGAGGCGGCCAGGTGTACGTGGACGGCGCGAACCTCAACGCCCTGCTCGGCCTGGCCAAGCCGGGCGAGTTCGGCGGCGACGTCTCGCACCTGAACCTGCACAAGACCTTCTGCATCCCGCACGGCGGCGGTGGCCCCGGTGTCGGCCCGGTCGCGGTGCGCGCGCACCTCGCGCCGTACCTGCCCAACCATCCGCTGCTCGATGCTGCGGGCCCGGAGACCGGCGTCGGCCCGATCAGCGGCGCGCCGTACGGCTCGGCGTCGATCCTGCCGATCTCCTGGGCCTACGTCCGGATGATGGGCGCGCCCGGCCTGACCGCGGCCACGAAGGTCGCCGTGCTCGCCGCGAACTACGTCGCCTCGCGCCTCGCGCCGCACTACCCGGTGCTCTACACGGGCCAGGACGGCCTGGTGGCGCACGAGTGCATCCTCGACCTGCGCCAGCTCACCAAAGAGACCGGCGTGACGGTCGACGACGTCGCCAAGCGGCTCATCGACTACGGCTTCCACGCGCCGACGATGTCGTTCCCGGTCGCGGGCACGCTGATGGTCGAGCCGACCGAGTCCGAGGACCTGGGTGAGATCGACCGGTTCATCGCCGCGATGATCGCCATCCGCGCCGAGATCGACGAGGTGGCTGCCGGTCGCTGGACCGCCGAGGAGTCGCCGCTGCGGGGCGCTCCGCACACCGCCGAGACGCTGGTCGGGGAGTGGGACAAGGCCTACGACCGCGAACTCGCCGTGTACCCGGCGGGTGTTTCGCGGAAGAACAAGTACTGGCCCCCGGTGCGCCGCATCGACGGCGCCCGCGGCGACCGCAACCTCGTGTGCTCCTGCCCGCCCCTCAACGCTTACGAAGGCTGACAGTGTCCAAAGAGACCTCCCTGCACGGAGTCCACAAGGGACTCGGCGCGCTGTTCACCGACTTCGCCGGCTGGTCGATGCCGGTCCGCTACGCCAGCGAACTGGCCGAGCACAAGGCCGTCCGCGAGGCGGCCGGGCTGTTCGACCTTTCGCACATGGCCGAAATCCACGTCACCGACAAGCAGGCGGCGGACGTCCTGGACTTCGCGCTGGTCGGCAACCTGACCGGGGTCAAGCCGGGCCGGGCGCGGTACACGATGATCTGCAACGCCGAGGGCGGTGTCCTGGACGACCTGGTCGTCTACCGGCTGGCCGACGAGCACTACCTGGTCGTCGCGAACGCGGGCAACGCGCAGGTCGTCGCGGACGCCCTGCAAGAGCGGGTCGCGGGCTTCGACGCCGTGGTGGACGACCGCAGCGAGACGACCGCGCTGATCGCCGTCCAGGGCCCGAAGGCCGTCGAGATCCTGGGCGCCGTGACCGACGCCGACCTGGACGCCCTGAAGTACTACGCCAGCGTCCCGGCCTCGGTGAAGGGCCACGACGTCCTGCTCGCCCGCACCGGCTACACCGGCGAAGACGGCTTCGAGCTGTTCGTCGACGCGGACGAGGCACCGGCGTTGTGGCGGCTGCTGCTGGAGGCGGGGGAGCCGCACGGCCTGGTCCCGGCGGGTCTGGCCTGCCGCGACACGCTGCGGCTGGAAGCCGGGATGCCGTTGTACGGCAACGAACTCACCGTCGGGCAGAGCCCGTTCGAGGCCGGGCTCGGCCGGGTCGTCAAGTTCGAGAAGCCCGGCGACTTCGTCGGCCGCGCGGCCCTGGAAGAGCGGTCCGAGGCGGACGTCCCGCGCGTGCGCGTCGGGCTCAAGGGCGCCGGTCGCCGCGCGCCGCGGCACGGCTACGCGGTGCTGGCCGACGGCACCGAGATCGGCGAGGTCACCAGCGGCGCGCTGTCGCCGACGCTGGGTTACCCGATCGCCATGGCGTACGTCGATCGGGCGTACGCCGAGCCCGGCACCGAGCTCTCCGTCGACATCCGGGGCAGGATCGAGCCTGTCGAGGTCGTCGCCCTGCCTTTCTACTCCCGCGCGTAAAGGACTGTCTGAACTGTGAGCATCCCCGAGAACCTGCAGTACACGAAGGAACACGAGTGGCTGAAGGTCGAGGACGGCGTCGCCACCGTCGGCATCACCGCCTTCGCCGCCGAATCGCTCGGTGACATCGTGTTCGTCCAGCTGCCCGAGGCCGGCTCGAACGTCACCGCGGGCGAGGTGTTCGGCGAGGTCGAGTCGACCAAGTCGGTCAGCGAGCTGTACGCGCCGGTCTCCGGCGAGGTCGTCGAGGTGAACGGCACCACATCGGACACCCCCGAGGTCATCAACTCCGACCCGTACACCGAAGGATGGCTCCTGAAGGTGCGTCTGACCGGGGACGTGCCGGACCTGCTCGACGCCGCCGCGTACGCCCAGCTCACCCAGGAGAACTGATGTCGACGTTCGACCAGCACCTGTCCGAAGTCGACCCCGAGGTCGCCGCGGCCGTCGCGGACGAGCTCACCCGCCAGCAGTCCACCCTGGAGATGATCGCCTCCGAGAACTTCGCCCCGGTGGGCGTGCTCGAGGCGCAGGGCTCGGTGCTGACCAACAAGTACGCCGAGGGCTACCCGGGCCGCCGCTACTACGGCGGCTGTGAGCACGTCGACGTCGTCGAGCAGCTCGCGATCGACCGCGCGAAGGCCCTCTTCGGCGCCGAGCACGCCAACGTCCAGCCGCACTCGGGCGCGCAGGCCAACGCGGCCGCGATGTTCGCCGTGCTCAAGCCGGGCGACACGATCCTCGGCCTCGACCTGGCGCACGGCGGTCACCTGACGCACGGGATGAAGATCAACTTCTCGGGCAAGCTCTACAACGTCGTCGCCTACCACGTCGACAAAGAGACCGGGATCGTCGACCTCGCCGAGATCGAACGCCTGGCCGTCGAGCACGAGCCGAAGCTGATCATCGCCGGCTGGTCCGCGTACCCGCGTCAGCTCGACTTCGCCGAGTTCCGCCGCATCGCGGACCAGGTCGGCGCGAAGCTGATGGTGGACATGGCGCACTTCGCCGGGCTGGTCGCGGCCGGGCTGCACCCGTCGCCGGTGCCGCACGCCGACATCGTCACCACGACCACGCACAAGACCCTCGGCGGCCCCCGCGGCGGGCTCATCCTCTGCCGCGAGGAGCTGGCGAAGAAGATCAACTCGGCGGTGTTCCCCGGCCAGCAGGGCGGGCCCCTTGAACACGTCATCGCGGCCAAGGCCGTCGCGCTGAAGATCGCCGCGAGCGAGGAGTTCAAGGAGCGCCAGCAGCGCACCCTGGAGGGCTCGCGGATCCTGGCGTCCCGGCTGTCGCAGGAGGACTGCGCTTCGGCGGGCGTGCGGGTGCTGACCGGTGGCACCGACGTCCACCTGGTGCTGGTCGACCTCGTCCAGTCCGCGCTGGACGGCCAGCAGGCCGAGGACCGGCTGCACGAGGTCGGCATCACGGTCAACCGCAACGCCGTCCCGTTCGACCCGCGGCCGCCGATGATCACGTCGGGCCTGCGGATCGGCACGCCGGCGCTGGCCACCCGCGGTTTCCAGGCGGACGACTTCGCCGAGGTCGCCGACGTCATCGCCGAGGCGCTCAAGCCGGACTTCGACGACGCCGTGCGTGCGAAGCTCCGCGACCGCGTCGAGACGCTGGCGAAGAAGCACCCGCTGTACGCGGACCTCGCGCGATGAGCGCGCTGCCCGAGGGCCGGAAGCTGTTGCGTCTTGAGGTTCGCAACAGTGAGACGCCGATCGAGAAGA
>NZ_JBHVXZ010000026.1:0-22391 GCF_042881395.1 Amycolatopsis sp. NPDC058278
CGCCGCCATCTGGCACAACCGCGCCACCAGCCAACCCATCACCCGATCCCTGACCGCCTACGACCACTAACCGAGTTACGCATTACTCGTCTAGGGGTTGATTGCCAGATCGTTCAACGATCTGGCAGTATCCGGGCCGTGGCTGTGAGTGGTGCTCGGGAGCTGGTGGACGCGCTGGAAGCGCTCGGAACGGAGATCGTCTTCGGCCTTCCGGGGGTGCACAACCTGCCACTGTGGGAGGCGCTCGGTGAAACCCGCATCAAGCTCGTCGGCGTCCGCCACGAACAGACCGCCGGGTACGCCGCCGACGGCTACGCCCGCGCCACCGGCAAGCTCGGCGTCGCGCTGGTCACCACCGGCCCGGGCGCGGCGAACACCCTCGGCGCGGTCGGCGAGGCCATGGCGTCCGCGGCCCCGGTGCTGGTCATCGCCACCGACATCCCCTCGACGCTGCGGCGGCCCGGCGTCGTCCGCGGCGTGCTCCACGAGACGTCCGACCAGCAGGCGATGTTCGCGCCGGTCACCAAGGGCGGGTTCACCGTGCGGGCCGCCGACCAGATCGGCACCACCGTCCACCGCGCCGCCCGGCTCGCGCAGCTGCCGCAGAGCGGCCCGGTCTACCTCGGCGTGCCCACCGACTACCTGCGCGAACAGGTGCCGCACCGCCGCCCGCCCGCGCCGCACCGCAAGCCCGACGTCGACGTCCCCGACCTCGCGCGGGCCGAGGCGATGCTGTCCGACGCGCGCCACCCGCTGATCTGGGCCGGCGGCGGCGCCCTGCGGTCGGGCGCGGGCGACGCGATCGGCGCGCTCGCCGAGAAGCTCGCGGCACCGGTGATCACCACGTTCGCCGCCCGCGGGCTGCTCCCGCTCGATCACCCGTGCCTGGCGCCGAACCCGGTGCACACGCCGGAGGTCGGCGAGCTGTGGGACGAAGCCGACGTCGTGCTCGCCATCGGCACCGACTTCGACGGCCTGATGACGCAGAACTGGCGGATGCCCAAGCCACCCGCGCTGATCGCGGTCAACGTCGACGCCGACGACGCCGCCAAGAACTACCAGCCCGACCTGACGCTCGTCGGGGACGCGCGCTCGATCGTCGAGCGGCTGCTGCCGAAGCAGCGGGCCGGGCTCGACGACATCACGCTGCGGCTGGCCGGGATCGGCCGCCGCGTGCGCCAGCGGATCCGCGACGAGGAACCGCAGGCCTACGACTTCCTGTCCACTTTGGACGAGGTGCTGCCGACGGACGCGGTGCTCGTCTCGGACATGTGCGTCGCCGGGTACTGGGTCGGCGGCTTCCACCGGGTGCGGGCGCCGCGCAAGCTCGCCTACCCGATGGGCTGGGGCACCCTCGGCTACGGCTTCCCGGCGTCGCTCGGCGCCGCCGCGGCCGGCACCGGGCGCGCCATCTGCATCACCGGTGACGGCGGTTTCCTCTACGGCTGCGGCGACCTGGCGACGCTCGCGCAGGAGCAGCTACCGGTCACGGTCGTCCTGGTCGACGACGGCGGGTACGGAATGCTTCGCTACGACCAGGACCGCGAAGGCCTGCCGCACCGCGGGGTCGACTGGGACAGCCCGGACTTCGTCGGCCTCGCCCGCTCCTTCGGGGTGCACGCCGACCGCGTCTCCGGCTTCGGGCGCGCGTTCCGGCGGCTGCTCGGCGAGTTCGTCGAGTCGGACGAGCCGAACGTGCTGGTCGTGAAGGCCAAGCTGAAGCCGCCGCTCAACACCTCGCCGCGGTGGTACCGGACATGAGGATCGGCGTCGACATCGGTGGCACGTTCACCGATCTCTGCGCGGTGGACGCGACCGGGATCGTCGCCGTCGGCAAGGTCCTGACCACGCACGACGAGCCGGCCCGGGCGGTCGAGGATGGCCTGGCCGCGCTGCTGCCGGACCTCGGCGTCGTCGAGCAGGTGGTGCACGGGACGACGCTGGTCACCAACGCCCTGATCGAACGCACGGGCTCGCGCACCGCGCTGCTGGCCACCGCCGGCTTCCGCGACGTCCTCGAGATGCGCCGCGAGCACCGGTACGAGCTCTACGACCTGCACCTGGAACTGCCCGCGCCGCTCGTGCCGCGGCACCTGCGGTTCGACGTCCCGGAGCGGATCCTCGCCGACGGATCCGTCCACACCGGACTCGACGAGGAGTACGTCGCCCGGCTCGGCCGGGAACTGGCGGACCGCGGGATCGAGGCCGTCGCGGTCTGCTTCCTGCACGCCTTCACCAATCCCGCGCACGAGCGCCGGGTGGGCGAGATCCTCGCCGAGGTCGCGCCATCGCTGCGGGTGGCACTGTCCTCCGAAGTCGTCCCCGAGATCCGCGAGTTCGAGCGGGCGTCGACGACGGTCGCCAACGTCTACGTCCAGGACCTCACCGAGCGGTACCTGCGCGATCTCGAACAGCGCCTGCGCCGGCTGGGGATCGGCCGCGCGCCGCACATCATGCTGTCCAACGGCGGGCTGGCCACGGTGGACACCGCGGCCCGGTACCCGATCCGCATCCTCGAGTCCGGCCCGGCCGGCGGTGCGCTGGCCGCCGCGGCAGTCGGGCCGGACGACCTGCTGGCTTTCGACATGGGTGGCACCACCGCCAAGTTGTGCCTGGTCGCCGGGGGCGCGCCCCTGGTGACGCACCAGTTCGAAGTGGACCGCAAGTACCGGCTGCTGCCCGGGTCCGGGCTGCCGGTGCGGGTGCCGGTCACGGACATGATCGAGATCGGCGTCGGCGGCGGCTCGATCGCCCGGATCGACGCGCTGGGCCTGCTCACCGTCGGCCCCGATTCGGCGGGGTCCGAGCCCGGCCCGGCCTGCTACGGCCGCGGCGGCGCCGAGCCCACGGTCACCGACGCCGACCTCGTGCTCGGCTACCTCGACCCGGGCTACTTCCTCGGCGGCGGCATGCGCCTGGACGCCGGGGCCGCGCGAGCGGTGCTCCGCGAAAAGATCGCCGATCCGCTCGGGGTGAGCGTCGAAGAGGCCGCCTGGGGCATCCACACGAGCGTCAACGAAGACATGGCCAACGCCGCGCGGGTGCACGCCGTCGAGCGTGGCCATGATCCGGCGAAGCTGCCGATGTACACCTTCGGCGGGGCGGGCCCGGTGCACGGAGTCGGCGTCGCGCGAGCGCTCGGGGCGCCCTCGGTCGTCGCGCCGCCCGCCGCCGGGGTGCTGAGCGCGGCCGGGTTCCTCACCGCGCCGCTGGCGTTCGACTTCGTGCGGTCGGCTCGCGCGGCCGTCCACGACCTGGCGTGGGAGCAGGTCGACGCGCTGTTCGCCGAGATGGAAGCCGAGGGCGCGGCGCTGCTGGCGAAGTCCGGGGTGGACGACGTGACGCACCACCGCGTCGCCGAGATGCGCTACGCCGGGCAGGGCTACGAGATCCGCGTCCCGGTCCGCGGCGGCAGCTGGCCCGACGCGCTGATCGACGAGTTCACCACCACCTACCGCAACCTGTACCAGCGCACCGGACCCGAGGTCGGCGTCGAGGTGCTGAACTGGCGGGTGGTCTCGAGCGGTCCCGCGCCGGAGGTCACCTTGCGGCTGAAGACGCAGGCGACCGGGGGTGACGCGCGCAAGGGCACCCGCAAGGCGTACTTTCCGGCGGCAGGGGGATTTGTCGACACGGCGGTGTTCGACCGGTACCTGCTGACCCCGGCAACCCGCGTCGACGGACCGGCCATCGTGGAGGAACGCGAGTCCACTGTGGTCGTCCCGCCCGGTGCGCACTGCGTTGTCCGGGGTGACGGCGCGGTGGAGGTGACGGCGTGAGTCCCGCCGACGCACTTACTCCCGCGGAGGCGGCGATGGGCACCGACCCCATCGTCGCCGGGCTGTTCGGCAACCGCCTGCACTCGATCCTCGCCGAGCAGCAGAACGCGCTGGTCAGCACGGCCTTCTCCGCGGTCGTGCGGGAGTCGCTCGACCTGGCGTGCGCGGTGTTCGACTCGCGCGGCGAGATGATCGGCCAGTCCGTCGGCGGCACGCCGGGGCACATCAACGCGATGGCGACCGGCATGCACCACTTCGTCGCGGCGTACCCGCCGGAGACCCTCGAACCGGGCGATGTGCTGCTCACCAACGATCCGTGGCAGACGGCGGGCCAGATCAACGACATCACGGTGGCGACCCCGGTGTTCCGGAGTGGCCGGCTGGTCGCGTGGTTCGCCTCGTGCTGCCACGCCCCGGACATCGGCGGGCGGCTGGTGTCCGCCGAAGCCCACGAGGTCTTCGAGGAAGGCCTGCGCCTGCCGATCCTGAAGTTCCTGCGCGCGGGTGAGGTCAACGCCGACCTCGAGCGGCTGATCCGGGCGAACGTCCGGACCCCGGAGGAGACCATCGGCGACCTGTACGCGCAGGTCACCGGCAACGAGGTCGGCGCGGCGAGCCTCCTGCGGCTGCTGGACGAACTCGGCCTCGACAGCCTGGACGAAGTCGCCGCCGAGATCATGGACCGCTCGGAACGGGCGCTGCGCGACGCGCTGCGGGCACTGCCTGACGGCACGTACACCAACGAGATCGTCACCGACGGCTTCGACGACGAAGAGATCGCCCTGCGCGTCACGGCCACTGTGGACGGTGACGAGATCCACCTCGACTTCGCCGGTTCGTCGCCGCAGAGCCGCCGCGGGATCAACGTCGTCCTGAACTACACGCGGGCGTACGCGTCGTTCGCGGTCAAGGCGGCGATCTCGCCGGAGGTGCCGCACAACGCCGGCTCGTTCCGGCCGGTGCACGTCACCGCGCCCGAGGGGTCGGTGCTGAACTGCCTGCCGCCGGCGCCGGTCGCGTCCCGGCACCTGATCGGGCACTTCCTGCCGTCGCTGCTGATCGGTGCGCTGCCCGGCACGGCGATCGCGCCGAGCGCGGACGCGCTGTGGATGACCATCTGGCGCGGGCCAGGGTTCATGCTGAACGTCTTCCAGACCGGCGGTATGGGCGCGCGCCGGGACAAGGACGGCCTGTCCACCACGGGGTTCCCGAGCGGCCTGCGGTCGACGCCGACCGAGGTGATCGAGACCATGGCGCCGATGGTCCAGTACGCGCGGGAGCTGCGCGCGGACTCCGGTGGCGCCGGCCGGTGGCGCGGCGGCCTCGGACAGGTGACCACGATGGGCGCACTCGGCGTGACTTCCTGGAGCGTCAACGGCAATGTCGACCGGGTACGGGCCGCGGCGTCCGGGGTGGCCGGTGGGAGACCGGGCGCTCCCGGTCGGTTCGGCCTGCGTGGCGGGGCGGACCTGCCCGCGAAGAGCCGCGTGCCGCTGGCTCCCGGGTCCGTTGTGGACGTCACGCTGCCGGGTGGGGGTGGGTACGGGCCGCCGTCCGAGCGGCCGGCGGCGGCGGTGCTCGCCGACGTCGTCGAGGGGTACGTCTCGGTGGCGGCGGCGCGCGAGGTGTACCGCGTCGAAGTGCGCTACCTCGGGGACCCGGACGCGCTCGTCCGGCTGCCCGGGGACTACGCGGTGGACGAAGAGCAGACAGCACGACTGAGAGCGGGGCAGTGAACATGGGTCGGTTGGCCGGCAAGGTTGCGGTGGTCTTCGGCGGCGCGCGGGGCATCGGCCTCGCCACGGTGAAGGAGTTCCTCGCCGAGGGCGCGACGGTCTTCGCTTCCGACATCCGCGAGCCCGCGGAAGCGCTCGACGGCTACCGCCACTCCATAGTGGACGCCACCGACGAGGCCGCCGTGACGGCGTTCGTCGACGGGGTGATCGCCGAGGCCGGCCGCATCGACGTGCTGTTCAACAACGTCGGCATCCACCTCGGGAAGTCCCTGGTGGACACCACGCTGGCCGAGTTCGACCACATCTTCGCGCTCAACGTGCGGGCCGCCTTCCTCGGCACCCGCGCCGTGCTGCCGCACATGATCGAACAGCAGGCCGGCAGCATCGTCACGACGTCGTCGAACGGCGGCGTGATGGGCCGCCCCGGCGACCCGGTGTACAACGCCACCAAGCACGCGCTGGTCGGGCTGACGAAGTCGATCGCCGTCGCGCACGCGCACCAGGGCATCCGGGCCAACACGGTGAACCCCGGCGCGATCGACACCGACATGCTGCGCAGCACCCTCGCCTCACCGGAAGACTTCGAGGCCAAGCAGCACCAGCTGGTCGCGAGCACGCCCGCGGCACGGGTCGGCGAGGCGTGGGAGGTCGCGAAGGCCGTGGTGTTCCTGGCGAGCGACGAGTCCCGGTTCGTCAACGGCGTCGTGCTGCCGATCGACGGCGCGAAGGCCGCGGGGGCGATGCCGGGCAACCGGTACAGCCTGGACTTCGAACTCGGCGTCAGGTAGTGCCGTGACCGTCGATGCCTCGGGACTGGAGAGCGCGCGGCACCTGCTCGAGCGCAGCGGCACGGCCGAACGGGTCGCCGCGATCCTGCGCCAGTACATCACCGACGGCGTCTTCGCCCCCGGTGAACGGCTGTCCGAGCCGGTGATCAGCTCGGCGCTCGGCGTCTCGCGCAACACCCTGCGCGAATCGTTCCAGCTGCTCGCCCACGAGCGGCTGGCGGTGCACGAGCTGAACCGCGGCGTGTTCGTGCGCGAGCTGACGACGGAGGACATCGAAGACCTCTACGTCGTGCGCCGGGCGACCGAATGCGGTGCCCTGCGGCGCGCGGCCGAGCTGTCCACAGTGGATCTTTCGGTGGTCGAGCGCGCGCTCCGGGACGGCCGGACGGCGGCGGCGGCCGAGGACTGGCCGTCGGTCGGCACCGCCAGCATCCACTTCCACCAGGCCCTCGCCGACCTGGCCGGCAGCGAGCGCCTGTCCGCGACGATGCGCCAGGTGCTCGCCGAGACGCGGTTGTTCTTCGTGCTCAACGAGAACACGCGCGAGTTCTACGAGCCGTTCCTGGACTGCCACGAGAAGATCCTGCGCGACCTGCGCCGCGGCCGGTTCGACGCCGCCGAGGCCGCGCTGGACCGCTACCTGCGTGACGCCGAAGTGCTGCTGCTCGAGCTCAGTGCACCCGAGACCGGGAACACCACGCTGAACGAGTAGGGCCGGTGGACCGTGACGAGGTGGTACCGCCCGTCGGCGCCGGCCACCCAGCGGTGCCAGGCGATCGTGCGGAGGACGGAACACGTGCGGTAGCCGACGGCAGGCGCGGCGGCCGGCCCGGCCGTGGCGGCCGGTGCCGAGGCGAGCAGCACGGCGGTCACGGCGGCGACGATCCCCGCACGTCGGAAGCACACCACCCCACTCAACCCGGGGGCAACCCCTGACCGGAAAGGATTCGAGCCGGTTCAAATCCACCGTTCCGGCTGCTACCGTCGGTGAGTGTTCAAGCTGCGGGTCGATGCCGAGACGGTGGCCAGGACACGGTTTTCCCCGTCGCTGGCGGCGGAGTCCCTCGCCTGGCTGAAGCTCGCCGCCGACGCGGGGCGGCACCCGGTGTTCGGTGATCCCGGCCCGCTCGCCCGCGCGGCGCTTTCCCACCCGGACGTCGCCCTGCTCCTGGACCTGCTGCCGCGCCCCGGCGAGGTCTACACCCCCGACCTGCTCACCCCGCAGCCCGGCACGGCGACCCGGCACCGGGAGCTGCTCGACGAGCAGATCGCGCGGATCGAGGCGACCACGCAGGACGAGGTGGAGGCCCAGGTGCTGGCCCACACGCAGGTCCACTGGACCAGGCCGGTGCCGGTCGCGGCCCGGCGGAGCGTGGAGTCGGGGACGCTGCCGCGGCGCCTGGCCAACGGCCTCGCCCGGTTCTGGCGGGACGCGCTGGCCGAGGACTGGGCCGGCCTGCACGCGGTCCTCGACCGGGACATCACCCACCGCGCGCAGGCCATCACCCGGCACGGTGTCGGCGGGGTGCTCGGCAGCCTGCGCCCCACCATCGGCTGGGCCGGTGACGCCATCACGGTCGTGAAGCCGTTCGACGGCGAGGCCGACGTCTCCGGCCGGGAGCTGGTCCTGGCGCCGGGCGTGCTCAGCTGGCCCGGCACCAGCATCCAGATCGACGTCCCCGGCCAGGTCGTCCTCTGCTACCCGGCCCACGGGGTCGGCACCGGCGCCGACCACCGGCCGGGCCGGATCGCGCCGGTCGTCGGCGCGGCCCGGGCGGCGCTGCTGGCCGACCTCGAACCCGCGCGGTCGACCGCCGAGCTCGCCACCCGGACCGGGTACAGCCCGGGCACCGTCTCCTACCACCTGAGCGCGTTGCACCGGGCGGGCCTGGTCAGCAAGGTCCGGGACGGGCGGTACGTGCTCTACCGGCGGACCGCCCAGGCCGCCGCCCTCCTCGAAGGTGACGTGGCCGGGTAGAAAAGGGGTTCGGACGCCGAGCGTGACGAGGAGCCGTCGATGCCCCCTGCTGTTCGCCCGCTGGACGGGATCAAGGTCGTCGACCTCTCCCGCATCCTCGCCGGGCCGTACTGCACCCAGTACCTCGGCGAGATGGGCGCGGACGTGGTGAAGGTCGAGCCGCCGGGCCACGGCGACGACACCCGGGGCTGGGGGCCGCCGTTCGTCGGCGACGAGGCCGTCTACTACCTGGCGGCGAACCGGAACAAGCGCGGGATCGTGCTCGACCTCAAGAGCGACCGCGGCCGCGAAGCCCTCCGGCGGCTGGTCGCGGACGCCGACGTCCTGGTCGAGAACTTCCGCCCGGGGACGCTCGAGAAGTGGGGCGTCGGGTACGACGAGCTGTCCGCGCTCAACCCCCGGCTGATCCACGTGTCGATCACCGGGTTCGGGCAGACCGGGCCGTACCGGGACCGCGCGGGGTACGACCTGGTGGCGCAGGCCCTCGGCGGCGTGATGTCGCTGACCGGCGAGCCGGACGGCGCGCCGGCGAAGGTCGGGCTGCCGGTGGCCGACCTGAACGCGGGGACGTGGGCGATCATCGGCGTGCTGATGGCGTTGCAGGCCCGGCACACGACCGGTCGCGGCCAGTACCTCGACGTGTCCCTTTTGGACAGTCAGCTGGCCTGGCACGTGTATGCGGCGGGCGCGCACTTCTACGACACGCCGCGGCCGCGCCGGATGGGCTCGGCGCACCCGAACATCGTCCCGTACCAGGGTTACCACGTCGCCGACGGCTGGCTGATCATCGCGGTCGGCAGCGAAAAGCTGTGGCACGCGTTCTGCGGGGTGCTCGGCCTGGACATCGCCTCCGATCCGCGGTTCTCCTCGAACGCTCTGCGCGCCGCGCACCGCGACGAGCTGAACGCGCTGCTGGAACCGGTGCTCCTGACCCGCCCGGCGGCGGAGTGGATGAAGGCGTTCGACGTGGCGGGCATCCCGGCGGCCCCGATCAACGAGATCGACGACGTCTACGCGGACCCGTGGGCGGCGGCGCGCGAGCAGGTGGTCCGGCTGCCGCACCCGACGGTGGGGACGTACGTGGGCACGGGCTTCCCGGTGAAGGCGTCGGACACCCCGGCCCGGCCCACCTCCGCCCCGCCGACCCTGGGGCAGCACACCGCGGAAGTGCTGGCCGAGCTGGGGTACTCGCCGGAAGAGATCGCCGGGTTCCTGGACTGACCGGCCACTTTTCGAGGGCGAACTGTGCACGATGGAGTGTTCGCGCTCGCCGCTCCTGCCTGGTAGGGATGGGGCAGGACTGAGGAGGACCGATGTCAGCACAGCACGCCCTGTGGCACCCGTTCGCCGACATGGGCGCGGTCGACGGTGACCGGATGGTCATCACCCGAGGCGAGGGCTCGTACGTCTGGGACGACGCGGGCCGCAGGTACTTCGACGCGACGGCGTCGCTCTGGTACGCGAACTTCGGCCACGGCCGCCCGGAGATCACCGAAGCCGTCTCCCGCCAGCTGGGGGAGCTCGACTCGTGGAACCTGTTCGGCTACAACGCGAACCGGCCGGCGATCGAGCTGGCGGACCGCGTCGCCGCGCTGGCGCCGGAGCCGGGATCGAAGGTGTTCTTCGGCTCGGGCGGCGGCGACGTCATCGACACGGCGGTGAAGCTCGCGCGGGCGTACTTCGCCCAGACCGGGCGTCCGGAGAAGGTGCACGTGATCGGCCGTGCCCAGGGGTACCACGGAACGCACGGGTTCGGCACGGCGGTGGGCGGAATCCCGGCCAACGCGGCAGGCGTCGGCCCGCAGCCACCGGAGTTTTCCCACGTCCCGTACGACGACGCGGCGGCGCTGGAGGCGGAGATCCAGCGGGTCGGTGCGGCTCGCGTGGCGGCGTTCTTCTGCGAACCGGTGATCGGAGCGGGCGGAGTGCTGCTCCCGCCGGAGGGCTACCTCGAGGAGGTGGCGGCGATCTGCCGCCGGCACGAGGTGCTGTTCGTCGCGGACTGCGTGATCGCGGCCTGGGGCCGGCTCGGCACGTGGTTCGGGATCGATCGCTGGCCGGTGCGGCCGGACCTGATCACGACGGCCAAGGGCATCACGGGCGGAACCATCCCGCTGGGCGCGTTGGTGGTGGCCCCGAGGGTGGCCGAGCCGTTCTTCACGGGTGAGCCGGGAGCCCCGATCTTCCGCCACGGCCCCACGTACGCGGGCCACCCGGTGGCCTGCGCGGCCGGGTTGGCGACGTTGGACATCTACGAGCGCGAGGGGCTGATCCCCCGCGGCCGCGAGCTGGAGAAACCCCTGGCGGACGCGGTATCGGGCGTCAGCGGGCACGCACTGGTGGCGGAGGTCCGGGCCGGACTGGGTTTCCTGGCGGCGGTGGAGCTGACGGCGGAGGTGCTGGAAGCCGACCCGGGAGCCCCGGTGAAGCTGCAGCGAGCCTGCCGCGACGAGGGCGTGATCGTGCGGAACCTGGGCCGGGGCGTGGCGGTGTCGCCGCCGTTGGTGGCGGCCGAGCCGGAGCTGGACCTGCTGTCGGCGGCCCTGCCGAAGGCGCTGGACCGCCTGGCGGCACAGGTGTGAGAGAGGTGCGTGGCGCTTTCCTGTCCTCCGACGGCAGGAAAGCGCCACGCACCGAGCCGGCGGCGTCCCCCAGGCCGCCGCCGGCCCAGCCTCATCCCGGCCCCCGGCGAGCGCTCACCTCAGGAAACGCAGAACTCGTTCCCCTCCGGGTCCGCCATCGTCACCCAGCTGTGCGGCCCCTGCCGCCCCCGCCACAGGAACTCCGCGCCACGCGCCTTCAGCTTCTCCAGGGTCGCCTCGACGTTCTCCGCGCCCACCCACACGTCCACGTGGACCCGGTTCTTCACCGTCTTCGCCTCCGGAACCTCCTGGAACAGGATCCGCCGCGGTGGTCCCTCCGGTGGCGAGTCCGGGTGCCGGATCCCCGCTCCCGCTCTCCACACCAGCGAACCGCGGTAAGTCCGGGTTTCCTCTTCCTTGGCGTACCCCTTCGCGATCATCTCGCGGATGAAGTCTTCGTCCGTCGGTTCCACGGACCAGCCGAGGGTCTCGGCCCACCAGTCGGCGAGCACGTGCGGGTCGGCCGAATCCACCACTACCTGGAAGTCATGCGCCATACCGGCACATTAACGACCGAGTCCGACATTCTCCGGAGCATCGGGTCCTCGGGCACGACCGTGAAGCGCCACTTGTCCACGCCGCCGCCCATGATTTCGGCGTACCGGCGGGCACCGTCGGCGTTGGCGAACCGCACCTGCTGGCCGTTCGTCAGGTGGGTGATCTTGACCGCCACGACTACCTCCCGAGTTTGTGGGCCGGCCCGCGGAGCTTCCCCCTCCGGGACCGGCAGGCACAGTAGAACACATGTTCGACCGGCCGCGCCACTCTCTCCCCCAAGTAGGGGAGCGACAGGAGAAACCGCAGGTCAGAGCGGTCTGATCAGCGCGACACGCGGCCATGCGTCCAGGCCGCGGGCGGCTTCGGCACGGCGGATCGAGCGCAGTCCGGCGCCGATTTCCGCGGCCGGAATCACCCGGAACCGCAGCCGCTCGTAGTACGGCGCGTTCCACGGCACGGTTTCGAACGTCGTCAGCGTCAGCGCCGTCAGCCCCCGCGAGCGAGCCCACTCGGCGAGCGTCTCGATCAGCGCGCCGCCCAGCCCGCGCCGCGCGTGCGACGGCCGGACCGAGACCTGCTCGATGTGCGCGCACCCGTCGACGACCGCGGCGACCAGGTAGGCCACCGGCCGGTCGCCGGCGTCGACGCTCACCCACGCGCGCCCGTCGGACTGGTACACCGCCAGCTCGGCCACCGAGCCGGGGTCGTCGTCGGCGATCGCCGCCATGCCGACTTCGCGGAAGAGCTCGCCGGCCTCCCGCTCGATGTCGATGAGGGCAGGCAGGTCGTCGGGGCGCGCGAGCCGGATCACCCGGGCAGTTCTACGCGCCCGCGCGGAATTCTCACAGCGAATAAGACGCGATCGCCCGCTGGATCCGGATCGCGTACTCCTGCAGGGCGGTGATCGCCGTGTGCCGGGTCTCCTCGGTGATCCGGGCGGCCGGCCCGGCCATGCTCAGCACGGTGGGCCGCCTGCCGATCGTCGGCACCGGCACCGAACAGGCCCAGACGCCTTCGTCGAGCTCACCGGAGCTGACCGCGTACCGGTTTTCCAGTGCCCGCTTGAGTTCGTCGCGCACGGCGGTGCCGCGCTGCTCGACGATCGACGCCCACCGCCGGTCCCGCTCGATCTCCGGCAGCAGCGCGAGCAGCATCTTCCCGGACGCGCCGACCCCGAGCGGCAGCGAATGCCCCGGCTCGAACGTGAACCGCATGGCGCGGTCGCACTCGACGCGGTCCGCGCACACGGCGGAGTCGCCGAACTGCTGGAACAGCATCACCGTCTCGCCGAGCTCCCGCGCGGCTTCCTCCATGGCCGGCCGCGCCAAGCGCACCATGTCGTTCGCCAGCTGCGCGGCCCGCGCCAGCGGCATCACCTGGCTGGTCAGGTGGTAGTGCCCGGCCCGGCCCTCCTCGAGCAGCTGGAGTTCCTTGAGTAGGGCCACGTACCGGTAGGTCGTCGCCACCGGGGTACCGATCGTCGCGGCCAGTTCGGCGACGCTCGCCTCGCACCGGCGCTCCGAAAAGGCCAGCAGCAGCTGCAGGACCTTGCGGGAACTGCTGGCACCGGGGGTGCGTCGGGGGGAAGTGGTGGCGGAAGCGTCGACGGTACTGACGGCAGGCGTCATCGTAACCTCTCGGTGAGACAAAAACGACCTTCGCTATCACACGGGGTGAATAAATTAGCACGTAGTGTGAAACAAAAGCCAGGATTCCCGGCGGCAACCCGGGAAAAGGGGCTGCCGCCGGTGCACCCGGGTCACATCGTGAGGAACTCGCCCGGTTTCGTCACCACGGGTGACTCGACGTAGAGCCCGCGGTACTCGTCCTGAATGCCGGAGTTGTGCACCTGCAGCGCCAGCGGGCCGACGCGCCCGGCGGTCTTGTCGGTGAACCGCAGCACTTCGACGCCCTTGCAGGTGACGGCGGAGGCGGTGAGCGGGCAGCATGCCATCCGCGCCACGCCGGTGGCGGCGTCGCCGATCAGCTCGCACTGCGCCCATTTCTTGATGTCGATGGTCGTGTGCGGCAGCTGCTGGAACAGTTTCCCGCCGCCGTCGTTGTGCCCCGGCCGGTAGTCCCAGTGCCCGCCGTTCGGCGGCTGGAACTGGATGGCGCTCAGCGCGTCGCGGATCGGCTCGGTGGTGCCCCAGATCAGCACGGTCGGTTTGTGGTTGCCCTTGACCTGCCGGACATTGAATATCCACCGAAACGTGCCGACCTGCTGTTTGTTGTAGTACAACCAGCCGCGCGCGGTGCCATTGCCGTGGATGACGCCGTTTTTCGCCGACCAGAGACCCGTTTTCGACGATGTCCAAGCGCTCAGGCCGGTGCCGTCGAACATCGAGACCAAATTCGGGTCGCCATACGGGTTGTCGGCCGCCGCGGCCGGCGCCGGGACCGAAGCCGCGACGATCCCCGCGGCCACCACGCCGAGAAACTTCCGGAACATCCTGCCGTCCTCTCGTCGAACGCTGATCGAGGGTTCGGACGGCGGATTTTCACGTTAGGAGCCGCGCGGGTGGACCGTCAACCGCGGTCCCGGTCACCGGTGAGGAACGGCGTCAGCAGGCCCGGGAGGGCGCGGTCGGCCAGCGCCAGCCCGTCCGCCTCACCGACGTCGAGCACCTGGTACTTGCCCTTGCCCGCAGCGACCGGCGCGATCAGCGTGACCAGGCCGGCCCGGCGCTGGAAGTACGAGCGCTCGACGACGATCCCGGTCAGCCCGTCGCAGCGGACCGCCGCCGTGCCGCGGTCCAGCGAACCCGACCGCGTCACCAGGTAGCGGCCGGTGAGCGCGTGGCCGAGGCCGCGGTAGCGGTCCCAGCCGACGAGCGCGGCGAACGGCACCAGCGCCAGCGCGACCTGCCACGGCCAGTCCGGCAGCGCGCCGAGCCACGCCAGGCCGTAGAGCGCCGCGGCGAGCAGCAGCACGCCGAGCACCGCCCGCGAAAGCCGCCGGTACAACGCCCGGCGCGGGTGCCGCACCAGCGGCGTCGCGACCGGGTCCTCGCCCAGCACCTCGGCGACGACCTCGTGCGCACGCACCAGCGGCGCCGGCGGCAGCAGCAGGCCGCCGCCCTTGTCCGCGCTCTTGCCTTCCCGCAGGCCGGCGGCGATGGCGACGCAGCGGGCGCCGCCGGCCAGCCGCAGCGGCAGCGGCTCACGGATTTCGGCGCCGCGCAGGCGGTCCTCCTCGATCGACACCGACCGCGTGGTGATCAGCCCGCGCCGGACGTGCAGCGTGCCGGCGGGCTCGCGGGTGAGCCGGAAGTTCCAGAACGACAGCACGTACCCGCCGATCGACAGCAGCGAGACGAGCACCAGCAGCCCGGCGGCGGCGAGCACCAGGCTCAGCCACACCGGGGTGTCGGCGAAGTGCCCGACGACGGCCTGCACCAGGGAGAACTGGATCGGGTCGAAGTGCAGTTCGTGCGCGAAGTGGTACACGGTGCCGACGGCCGCGCCGACCACCGCGAGCCCGGACAGCGTGAACGGCGCGTACCGCAGCCACCGCTTGTCGACCGCGGCGATCAGCTGCTCCGGCGGCGCGGCGGCGGCCTTCTCGGAGACGGCCTCGGCTTTGCGGTGCAGCAGGAGCGTCCGCAGCCGCTGGGCCTCGGCGGTGGTGACGGCGTCGAGGACGAGTTCGTCCTTGTGCCTGCTCCCGTTCGAGTGCCGCCCGGTGCCGATCCGCGCGGCGGCCAGCGAGAACAGCCGGTGCTTCGGCTCGGAGGTGACGTCGACCGTGCGGATCCGGTCGCGCGGGATGGCCCGCTGCTTGCGCAGCAGCAGCCCCGTGTGCCACTCGACCTGCGACTCGGTGATCCGGTAGCGCGAGGTCAGCACGTGCGAGACGCCGGTGAACACGGTGATCGCGGTGACGGCGAGACCGACCCACTGCCACGATTCGCCGTGGCCGAACAGCAGCGCGCCCAGCAGCACCGGCAGCGACTTCACGACGTCCAGCACGGGCCGGATGAGCAGCATGCGCCGGTCGAGGTGGTGCCACGGCGCGTCCTGCGTGCCCTCGGCGGGCGGCAGCACGACGGGCTCGGCTGTGCTTTCTGCCGCCTCCGCGGGAGAGAGTGCGTCGGCGGGGCTCACGTCGCGTCCCCTCGCACGGCCTGGGTCGTCTTCGTCAGCTCGTCGGCCAGCGCGAGCGCGCGGTCGTGCGCCAGGCCTGCGATGCGCAGCGGGCCCGCCGCGGACGCCGTCGTCACGGTGATCTTCGCCAGCCCGAACAGCTGCTCGAACGGGTCGCGCTCGATGTCGACGGTCTGGATCCGCGAGACCGGCGCGATCCGCCACTCCTGCTTCAGCCAGCCGGACTGCGTGTAGACGGCCGCGTCGGTGACCTCCCAGCGGTGCACGCGGTAGCGCCACTGGGGCATCACGATCAGGTGCAGCGGGCCGAGGACGCAAGAGAGCACCAGGGTCACCGTCAGGAACGCCGGTGCGTCGTCGCTGGTCACGACGATGAGCGTCTGCACTCCGATCAGGATGATCCACAGGATCGAGGCGGTCACCGTCCAGTAGCCGATGGCCCGGCGGCTGACCCGGTGCGCCGGCGGCCGCAGCCCGGGCGCCGTGTTCGTCGTGTGTTCGCTCACCGCTCAAGCGTGCCCGATCGGGGCCTTGCGTGCCCACGACACTTGTCACGATGGCGATCCGAACCGGCGTCGATCGCATGGCGTTACGATCGGCGACACCGTCGGCGGAATGGAATCCCTCGCGGGGTGTGTTGTGCTTGACGGACAGATGTATGGAGAGCAGGAGGATCCGGTGGGACTCGATCCCGACGACCTGTACGAGGTGGACTCGGACGTCCCCGACCTGACCGGGGCGGTGCTGCTGCACCACTTCGAAGGGTTCATGGACGCCGGCTCGGCGGGCCGTCTGCTGGCCGAGCACCTGCTGGGCGGCGAACACCGGGTGATCGCCCGCTTCGACGTCGACCGGCTCATCGACTACCGCTCGCGGCGGCCGACGATGACCTTCGCCGTCGACCACTGGGAGGACTACGACGCGCCCGAGCTGGTGGTGCACCTGCTGCACGACACCGACGGCGCGCCGTTCCTGCTGCTGTCCGGCCCGGAGCCGGACCACGACTGGGAGCGGTTCAGCGCGGCGGTCCGGAACCTCGTCGAGCGCTGGGGCGTCCGGCTGACCGCCGGGTTCCACGGCATCCCGATGGGCGCGCCGCACACCCGCCCGCTCGGCGTCACCGCGCACGCCACCCGCAAGGACCTGGTCGGTGACAACCAGCCGCTGCCGAACCGGCTGCAGGTGCCGGGCAGCCTCGCCGCGCTGCTGGAGTACCGGCTCGGCGAGTGGGGCCACGACGCCATGGGCTTCGCCGCGCACGTGCCGCACTACCTCGCCCAGTCGACGTACCCGGCGGCGTCGCTGATCGTCCTCGACGCGCTGAGCCGGGCGACCGGGCTGAGCCTGCCCGAGGGCGAGCTGCGCGCGGCCGCGGACCTGGCCGACGCCGAGATCAACCGGCAGGTCGCGGAGTCCGACGAGATCGCCGACGTCGTCCGTGCCCTGGAGCGGCAGTACGACACGTTCGTCGAGGCGTCCGACCGCGGCAGCCTGCTGGCGGAGTCGGTCGAGCACATGCCGACGGCGGAGGAGCTCGGCTCGCAGTTCGAGCGGTTCCTGGCCGAGCAGAACGGCAGCGACGGACCCGAGCGCTGATGGCGCGCTACGACGAGATCGGCGTCGGCTACGCGCGGGGCCGGCGGACCGATCCGCGCTGGCTCACGCCGGTGCTTTCCGCGCTGGGTTCGGCGGCTTCGGTGCTGGACGTCGGCTCGGGGACGGGATCGTACGAGCCACCTTCGCGGCACGTCGTCGCGGTCGAGCCGTCGGCGGAGATGATCCGGCAACGTCGTCCCGAGGCCGCGCCCGTGGTGCGGGCGGTCGCGGAGGCGCTGCCGTTCGGGTCTTCGGCGTTCGACGCCGCGCTGGCGGTGCTGACCGTGCACCACTGGCCCGACTGGCGTCGCGGGCTGGCGGAGCTGCGCCGGGTCTCGCGCCGCCAGGTGGTCCTGGCGTACGACACGGCGCTGCACAGCGACTTCTGGTTCGTGCGGGAGTACGTGCCGGAGGTCGCCGCACTGGAAGCGTCGAGGCCGTCGGCGCCGGAGATCGCGGAGGTCCTGGGCGCGGTTTCGGTGACCGAGCTGCCGGTGCCGTGGGACTTCACCGACGGCGTCTTCCCGGCGTACTGGCGGCGCCCGGAGGCCTACCTCGACCCGGCGGTGCGCCGATCGTGCTCGGCGCTCGCGCAGACGGCACCGGCCGCGGTGGACCGCGGGATCGCCCGGCTGCGGGCGGACCTGGCGTCCGGCCGCTGGCGGGACGAGCACGCGGACCTGCTGGGCCTCCCCGAGTGGGACGCGGGGTTCCGGCTCATCGTGGCCTAGTGCCGGGTGAAGGTGGCAGCGGTCGTCAGCCGCCGCGGGCCATGGCGATCTCGTCAGGCGTGCCGAATCGCTTGAGCGCCGCGAACTCGAGCATCTTGCCCGAGCCGGAGACCTCGAGGATCACCCGGCACCGGCGGCTCACCACTCCCGGCTCGCCAGCCGGCCGACGGCTTCGGCGGTCTGCCGGAAGCCCTCCTCGCCCAGGACGGCGCGCAGCCGGGTGTTGAAGTCCTCGATCTCCGGGGCGACCCGGGCCAGGGCTTCCTTGCCGGCGGGCGTCAGTTCCAGGACCACCGCGCGGTGCTCGCGCGGGTGGGCGCGCCTGCCGAGCAGGCCGGCGTCGGCGAGCCGGGCGACCATCGCCGTCACCGCCGATTCGCGCTGGCCGAGCCGGGCGGCGAGGTCTCGCTGGGTCAGACCGCCTTCGCGGACGGCGAAGAGCGCGCCGAGCTGGGCCGTGGTGATGCCGGCCGCCGCCAGGCAACGGCGGTCGGCGGCCACGCGCAGCCGGTGGGCGGCCTGCTGGAGCAGGAAGAACAGGCGCTGATCGGGTTCGGGCACGCGCCGATCTTGACAGGCGGGGGCCCGCCGCGCCATTCTCGCTTCACTAGTGAAGTGAGGATGCATGCTCGATTTGGCAGCAGCCCGTGCGGGCCTGGCGAGCCAGCCGTTCAGCCGGCTGCTCGGCGCCCGGCTGACCGAGTTCTGCGAGGGTGCGGCCACGCTCGAGCTGGACATTCGCGAAGAACTCGAGCAGCAGAACGGCTATCTCCACGGCGGCGTGCTGGCCTACGCCGCCGACAACGCGCTCACCTTCGCCGCGGGCACCGTCCTCGGGCCCGCGCTGCTCACCGCCGGCTTCACGATCGACTACCTCCGCCCGGCGGTGGGGGTGACGTTGCGGGCCCGCGCCGTCGTGGTGCGGGCGGGGCGCTCCGGAGCCACCTGCCGATGTGATCTGTACACAGTGGACAGCTCCGGTGCGGCCACGCTCTGCGCCGCCGCCCAGGGGAGTGCGCGCCGGAAACCCTAGCCGTGGCAACCTTCTTCGTTCAGCGGCCCGAACGACGGCAGCACCAGCCCGCACAGGTAGCCGTCGATCCACCGGCCGCTCCCGGCGAGGTTGGTTCCCAGGCGGACGAACGGCGCGAAACCCCGGATCCCGGCGGCCAGGGCGTCCTGGTTGCGCTGCAGCATCGACGTCAGCTGGTCGAGCTGGGCGAGCAGCGGGCCGACCGGTGACTCCCCGATCAGCCCGGACAGCTCCGTTGCCAGCCTCCGCGAGCCGTCGAGCAGGGTGCTGATCGCCGCCTCGCGGTTGCTCACCTCCGCGAGCAGCTGGTTCCCGTCGTCGAGGAGCCGGCGCACCGCCGCGTCGCGGTCGACGAGCGTCTGCGAAACCACGCGCGTGTTGCCCAGGAGCGTGGCCAGCCGGCTGTCGCGTGAGGCGAGGGAGTCCGACAGCCGCGAGAGCCCGGTGAGTGCCGCGCGGACGCTCTGCGGCGTGTTCGCCAGCGTCGCCGTCAGCGTGTCGAAGCTCTTCGCCAGCCGTGCCGTGTCGATGCGGTCCACTGTGGACGAAAGTGCGCCGAACGCCGCGAGGATGTCGTAAGGCACCGTGGTGCGGGACCGCGGGATGGGCCGCTCCGGGTCGAGCGTGCCTTCGCCCTGCGGGTCGAGGGCGAGGTACTTCTGGCCCAGTACGGTCTTCAGCCGGATCGCCGCGCTCGTCGCGTCACCCAGCCAGGCCCCCTTGAGCTGGAACGAAACCAGCACGTGGTCGCCGCGCAGCCGGACGTCCGACACCCGCCCGACCTCGACGCCGGCGACGCGGACGTCGTTGCCCTCGCTCAGTCCGGCCGCTTCGGTGAACTCGGCCGAGTACGTCGTCCCGTCGCCCAGCACCGGCAGGGAACGCGCGTTCAGCGCCGTGACCACTCCCAGAGCCAGCACGGTCAGGCCGGCGAGCGCCGTCCTGACCGGAGCATCGGCCGCCCGAGGTATTGACATGGCGTCAAGAGTGACCCACCTCACGCCCGGGCGCCAGCCGGGTCGCCCGATGAGAGGAATCCAGCGCCGGGTATTCACGGTATTCCAGCGCGTTGGCCGCCCGGTCCGTCATCTTCAGGAAAATGCTGCCGAACAGCCGGGTGCTCAGCATCCGGTAGGCGCGGTTGCGGCCGCGGATCTTCGCGGCCGTGCGCGGCGCGAGGAAGTTGCCGGAGCCCTTGCCGTTCTTCTGCCCGACCGTGGCCGGCTTGCGCAGCCGCTGCTCGTACCTCGCGAACGCCGTCACGTGGTCGCCGCCGGCCGCCGCGAGCTCCCCGGCCAGCACCTGGGCGCCCATCATCGCGAGCCCGGTGCCGGACCCGCCCGGCCCGGCGCACCAGGCGGCGTCGCCCAGGAGCACGACCCGGCCCTTCGACCAGCGGTCGAGGTGGATCTGGCTGATCGAGTCGACGTACAGGTCGTCGGCCGCGGGCAGCGCTTCGAGCAGCTTCGGCGTCTCCCAGCCGGTGTCCGCGAACAACTGCGCGATCAGCCTGCTCTGTTCGACGGCGGTACGGCGGTGGAACTCGACGCCGTCGGCCGCGAAGACCAGGTTGACGTGCAGCCGGTCCGGCAGGCGGTGGCTGCCCACGCTCAGGCCGCGGCCGGGCTCGTTGTACATGATGCTGGTGTGGTCGAGCCCGAGGTGGTTGGGCGCGGTGAACCCGGCGATGCCGAAGCCGAGGTCGCTCCGGAAGCCCGGCTCCGGCCCGAAGGCCGCGGCCCGCACCCCGGAGTGCACGCCGTCGGCTCCGACGACCAGGTCGAACTTGCGCGGTGCGCCGCGGTGGAAGGTGACTTCGACGCCGTCCGCGGTCTCGGTGAGGCTCGTGACGCGGTCGCCGAAGACGTATTCGGTGTGGGCCGCGGTGTGCTCGTACAGGATTCGCGCGAGGTCGCCGCGCAGGATCTCGACCTCGCCGCTCCACGCGGCGCCGGGCGCGGTCAGCACGGGACGGCCGTCGAGACCGAGCACGGTCTGGTCGCCCATCGCCGTCTCGTACCGGCGGATCTCGTCGAGGACCCCCATCGCGGCCAGCAGTTTCACCTGTTCACCGCGGAAGTCGACGGCCTGGCCGCCGGGGCGCAGCGCGGGCGCGGACTCGACGACGGTCACGCGGTAGCCGCCGCGGTGCAGCCAGTGGGCTGCGGACGGGCCGGCGATGCCTGCCCCGGAAACGAGCACAGTCCTGGTGGTCATCGGAGGGTTCCTCTCGGGTCGGTGGGGTGCCGACGCCGAGATTGCGGGCGGCCGCTGACGGTCCTCGCACCGTCCGCTGACGGCTCGGCCAGTGCCGCGCGGTTGCAGTCGCTAACATGATCCGGGTGGACCGAGCCGCCGAAGGCCGGATCCAGGAGGACGGCGAAGGAGTCGTCGAGGCACGCATCCTGGATGCCGCTGCTCACCTGATCGCCGAAGAGGGCTTCGGCAGGCTGAAGATCGGCGGCGTCTGCGCCCGCTCCGGCTACGCCCGGTCGGTCGTCTTCCAGCACTTCGGCGACAAGGACGGGCTCGGGCAACGGCTGGTCGAGCACGCCGTCGAGGAGTTCACCGACGCCTACAGCGAGGCTGTCGCGGCCCGCACCGGGTCGGCGAACGCGACGCCGATGGACATGCTGCGCGCGCTGCTGGACATCATCTTCGAGCTGATCCGCACGATGCCGACGCTCAACCACGCGTTCCTGGCCCTGTGGGGCGACGCGGCGGCGGAGTCCTCGGCCCTGCGCGGCGCGCTGACGGAGGCCGACCGCCGGTTCCGGTTCGCCATCGCGCAGACCGTGGCCAGCGGGGTCGCGGACGGGTCCATCACCGGTGTCCGCGACCCCGACTCCTACGCTTCGGCGATGCTGGCCCAGTTGCGCGGGATCTCGATGCAGGCCCTGATCGACCCCGACGGCGTCGACCTGCGAGGGCTTCGCGCCGAGCTCGAGCGTGGCGTCGACCGCTTGTCCGCGAACTTCCGCGGCACGCTTTAAAGGGCGTACACGATTCCCCGCAGCACGATCACGCCGATGAACACCAGCGTGAAGGCCAGATCGAGCGAGAGCCCGCCGACCCGCACCGGCCGCACGACCCGCCGCACCGGCCCGATCACCGGTTCGGTCGCGGCGTAGGCCAGGCCCCGGGCGCGCCGCGCCCACGGCGGGGTGCTCGCCACCACCGCGACCCAGTCCAGCACCATCCGCGCGACCAGCACGAGCAGGTACAGGCTCAGCGCGAACCCGAGCAGTGTCCCCAATGCACCCATGATCCCTCCGTTTCCACTACCCGGAGAACGGGCGGGCGGCGCGGGGAGTGCCAGGTCTGTCCGGTTCACAGCTTTTCAACAGGTTCGAGCGCGCACAGCCCGCGCGCCGAGGCGGCGGACAGGGGCGTGGGGGGGGGGGGGCCGGGGGGGCCCCCCCCCCCCCCCGGGCGCCCCCCGGGGGCACCAGCCCGGGCGCGGGGGGGGGGGAGCCAAACAGACTGAGCGCGGGCGACGCGCC